>JAJZJJ010000215.1 GCA_021810175.1 Acidobacteriota bacterium
GCAAGTCGGGCAAGCCCCGGGGGTGAATTGTGAAAATGCGGTTAAAATCCGATGTTTTCCCTGTTTTGTAAAACAGCGGCAAAGATGGTCGCGTAGCGTCCCAATCAGAAGCCGAGTATTCGGCCAGATGTGGTCTTCCAAATCCGTGCCCAGGGATCGGGCACTCGAAAGTTATGGAGGGGTAACGTGTCGCACTCCCGCAAATTCTCTTTTGTCCCCACGAGCAGAAATCTGCTGCGGGGTATTGCCTTTACGCTTGCGTTCGCCGTCGCGGCACTGCTGGGAGCGCGGGCGACGCTGGCCGCGTCTCAGGTGAGCATTCTCGAGACCGGATCGAGCCTGCTGTATCCGCTGTTCAACCTGTGGGTTCCTGTGTTCACGCATGCGCACGGGAACGTGAGGATCACGACGCAGTCGACGGGCAGCGGCACCGGGATTTCGCAGTCGATCGCGGGTATCGCGCAGATCGGCGCATCGGACGCTTATATGCCGGACGCGATGGTCAAGGCGCACCCGGGGATGCTGAACATTCCGCTGGCGATCTCGATGCAGATGGTGAACTACAACCTTCCCGGACTGAACGGGGGGCACCTGAAGCTGAGCGGTCCGGTGCTGGCGGCTATCTATCAGGGCAAGATCACGAAGTGGAACGATTCGCAGATTGCGGCGATGAACCCGGGCGTAAAGCTGCCCAACCACACCATCATTCCGATCCACCGCACGGACGGCAGCGGCGACACGTTCATCTTCACGCAGTACCTGTCGTTCAGCACGCCGGACTGGGCGAATTCGCTGGCGTACGGAACGTCGGTGAGCTGGCCGGCGGTTTCGGGCGGTCTGGGCGCGGAAGGCAACCCGGGCATGGTTTCGGCGCTGAAGGGCAATCCGTACTCGGTGGCCTACATCGGGACGAGCTTCGAGGACGCGATCATCAGCGACCACATGGGAATCGCGGAGCTGAAGAACCGGTCCGGCCATTACGTTCTGCCGAGCGCGGCGACGGCCATGGCGGCGGCGGCGCAGATGGTTGCGAAGACGCCGAAGGATGAGCGGATCAGCCTGATCTTTGCTCCCGGCCCGCAGTCTTACCCGATCATCAACTACGAGTACGCGCTGGTGAACAAGAACCAGCCTTCCTCGGAGACGGCCATGGCGCTGCGCGAGCTGTTCACCTGGGCCATCAGCAAGAGCGGCGGCAATGCGCCGCACTTCATGCAGAAGGTTCACTTCGTGGCTCTGCCGCCTTCGGTGGTGCAGCTGAGCAAGGCGCAGATCGCGGAGATTCAGTGAGCGGCAAAGGGCTGGACACAAAGGGCCTCAGCGGCGTTTCAGCTGCTGAGGGTGGAATAACCGAGACGCGCGGGGGGCAGGAGCCTTCCGCGCCTCGGCTTTTGCCGCCCATGCGCAAGCGGGCGCGGCAACAGGGATTTCTCACCTTCCGGCGGATGATTACGCCGCTGGCAATCCTGCCAGGCGTGGGGCTGATCGCCATCCTGTGGTTCCTGACGGAATACTCCTGGCCGTCGGTGAAGCTGAACGGATGGAGCTTTATCACCAGCAACGACTGGAACCTGGGGAACATGTATGCCGATCCGATCACGGTGCACGGGCAACAGATCCTGGTGGGTGCGCATTACGGCATTTTGTTCCTGATTGCGGGGACGCTGCTGAGCACGGCAATTGCGGTGGCCATTGCGGTGCCGCTGGGGGTGGGTTCGGCCATGTTTCTGGCGGAAGGCGTGCCGGGGCCGATACGGCCGTGGATCTCCTTTTTTGTGGAGATGCTGGCGGCGGTGCCGAGCGTGGTGTTCGGGTTGTGGGGCCTGGTGGTGGTGATTCCGTTCCTCGGGCATTATGTCTTTCCGTGGATGGCGGCGCACTTTGGGTTCATTCCGTACATCGGCGGAGATACGGGAAGCGGCTACGGGCTGCTGACATCGGGTCTGGTGCTGACGCTGATGATTGTTCCGCTGATCACGGCGACGGTGCGCGACGCGCTGGTGAGCCAGCCGACCGGGCTGCGGGAAGCGGCGCTGGCGCTGGGCGCGACACGGTGGGAGACGCTGTGGAGCGTGCTGCTGCCGGGCGTGCGCCGCGAGGTGATCGCGTCCACGATTCTGGCGACCGGCCGCGCGCTGGGCGAGACCATGGCGGTGCTGATGATCAGCGGAGGCGCGCTGAATTACCTGCCGAAGAATATCTACGCGCCCATCTTTACGATGGCGGCGTTTATCGCGTCGCAGCTGGACAGCGCGCTGACGGATCCGACCGGCATGGCGGTACGGGCGCTGTCAGAAGTGGCGCTGGTGTTGTGCGTGATCTCTGTGATTGTGAACAGTGCGGCTCGCATTCTGCTCTACTACGGAAACCGGCAGCGCGCGGGGGCGACATCATGGCTGTAATGGCGGAAGTTCGGGCGGAAATTCTGCGGCCGCGGCCGATGGTGGCATGGCGGCGGCGGATTTTTAACTGGCTGGGATGGGGGTTGAGCGGGCTGGCCTTTGTCCTGCTGGGCGGGGCCATGGTGTGGATTCTGGAGATGGTGTTTGCGCGGGGCGCGGGCGCCATGAACTGGACGGTGCTTTCGACGGTGACCAACGGGGTGGCCGGCGGACTGCTGCAGGCGATTGAAGGCACGGCGGTGCTGGCGGTGGGCGGCATTGTGCTGGCCCTGCCCCCGGGGCTGGCGGCTGGGATTTATCTGGCAGAGTTTCCCGGCGGGAAGCTGACACCGACGATTCGTTTCATGACAGATGTGCTGGTGGGCGTGCCCTCGATCGTGGTGGGCTACTTCGCGTATGTGACGCTGGTGATGGACCTGGGCTGGCACTTTTCCGTGGCCGCGGCCAGCATCGCGCTCGCGATTATTTCGCTGCCCTACATCGTGCGCACCAGCGAGGTGGCCATCCGGCAGGTGCCGAATACGCTGCGCGAAGCCGGGCACGCGCTGGGAGCGACGCCGGGCAAGGTGATCATGCGGATCTGTGTGCCCATGGCGCTGCCGTCGATCATGACGGGCGTGCTGCTGGCGCTGGCGATCGGCGTGGGAGAAACGGCGCCTCTGCTGTACACGGCAGGCTGGTCGAGTTATATGTGGAACGGCAAGCTGACCCACGAGCCGATCGGCTACCTGACGTACGCCATCTGGGTGTTCATCACCCAACCGGAAAAGAGCGCGCATGCGCTGGCTTACGCGGCGGCATTCTTTGTGACGTTCTTTGTGCTGCTGATCAGCGTGGCGTCCCGCGCGGTGCTGTACCGGCGATCGGGGATGGCGCAGCGGGCTTAAGCTTCAGTGCCTCACCTGAAGGAGCAGGGCGCGGGGAAATTACCCGCGCCCATTTTTTCAGCCCCGAATCAGGAGTGGGGATGGCCGCCGAGCGGATGACCGGGAGCCGGGTGGCCGCCGAAGTGCGGGGCCGGATGGGATGGAGCGCTCCGCGGCTCCGGGTGGGGTGTGGCGATCCGTGGAGCCGGCCGGGGCGCGGTGAAGTGCGGGGCGGGATGTGAGGCCCGCGTGCGCGGAGCCGGCAGCGGATGCACCTGAGGACGCGGGGTGACTATGCGGCGTCCGGCATGGGGCATGGGATGGCTGGGCGCTGGGCGCGGCACCTGAATATTGCCCGGATGGCCGGCCGTCTGGGGGCCGCGGTTGATATGGACGGGGAGCGGCCCGAATCCGGGAGGATGGCCGGCCGGGCTGGGATGCGAGCCGAAGAGGCGTCCGGGAACGACATGGGTGCCCGGTGCGACGGGCATGATGGTGCGGCCGTCCCAGGGCAGAGGGCGGGGCAATGGCCGCGGACCCTGATGGCCGATGCGGATGGGCTGGTGTCCTGAGCCGTGTCCGCGATTCACGGGGATGAGCGGGATGGGCCGGTGACGCAGCCCCGGACCGTGGCGCGGACGGAATGGCGGGTGGTATCCGTGCGGGGGATGAATAACGGTGACGACGGGATACCAGCCAGTGGCCCCGTAGCCATTCCAGCCGCATCCGGAGGGCATCCACAGCCAACCCCAGCTGCCGACGTAATTCCACATGCCGCAGTGGTAGGGATACCAGCCCCAGGGATAGCCGGAGATCCAGGTATAGCCGAAGGATGGATAGTAGCCCCAGTAGCCGGAGCCGAAGGGATCCCATGAGGAGCCGACCCGTAAGGGGCCCAGGATGCGCCGTAGCCGGGAACGTTGTACCAGTTGCCGTAGGCGTTCAGGTCGTTCCAGGCGGCATCGCCGGAGTCGACGGTGCCGGGGCTGCCGGAATTGGCCAGCTCCGCCAGCACCTGATCGCGGTGGGCATTCCACTGATCCCAGGTGTTGGGCTGAATGGAATCGGCCACGCTGAAGGAGCCCTGCTGGGCGGGATCGATCTGGAAAGTGTGACCCGGATGCACGTCGAGGGAGACGCCGCCGCCATCGTCGATGTTCACCACACCCTGCATGACGGCCAGCTGATTGGGAACAGGGTCCAGAGCGATGCGGAAGGTGGTGTTGTCGCTGGGGCTGATCTCGGCGCCGTCGAAGGTCACGGAAACCTGGTTGGGAGTGGCCAGCAGCTCGTAGTAGCTGAGGCCGGTGAGCGCGTCGATGCGGGTGACGGTGGTGCCGTCGGCGTTGCGGCGCAGCTCGGCGAGACGGAGGGAGCTGTTCGGCGCCAGCCGGGCGACACTGCCGTCCTCGAACTGAATTTCGAGCCGTCCGTTCTCTCCTGTGACGAAGCGCATGCCTTCGACGGCCGGCATGTTGGGCTCGGCCTGAGGAAAGGCGAGCTGGCCGTTCTGGAAGACCTGGACCTGACCCTTCACATCGCTGATGCGCACGGCACGGATGTCGCTCTGGCCGGGCGCCGGCGGAGCCTGCGGCGCACTGGCGTCGGGCGGCGGAGGAGGAGGGTTCGCGTCCTGCGCGCGCACCTGGAGCGCGGCTGCGAGCGAGAACAGCAAAGCCACGCCCACGGAGAACAGGATGAGCTGACGGCGCGGGCTGGGGGAACGGAATGGCCAGCACGAGCCGGAAACGGAAGAACGGCGCCTCATGAACCTGCCTCCTCAGTCTGTGAGAGTCTCTTTGGCTATTAAAACGCATGCCCGGGGGTGGAAGTTTCGGGGAGCGGTCGAGTATGGGGTTGTGGGAATGCCTTTCCTTCGTGGAGTGAGGAGGTTAGGGGTTGACTCCGATCTCAGAAGAGCCAAGGGAGCCCATGCTGCGCGAGGGAAGCGGAGAGGCGCCACGGCGAGCCGGAGGAAGCAGGAGTGGGCGCGGGGCGTGTTGGCGGCTAGCTGTGGAGTGTCAACAGGTTGTTCCGATCGAGGGCTGATCGGCTGACGGGTGGCGACCAGCCGAGACTACCATGCGGACGATGCCAGTTGTACTGGTGCAGCCAGGGGCGAAGCTCCTGGCTGCGTTCGTTGGAGTTCTGATAGGTGCGGGCATAGGCCCATTCCCGCAGAGCGGTCTGGATGAACCGCTCCGCCTTGCCGTTGGTGCGTGGCGTGTACGGACGGGTGAAGCGATGCTTCAGGCCCAGCGTCCGGCAGGCCTGGGCGAACGCACGCGAGCGATAGGCCGGGCCGTTGTCGGTCAGCACGGCGCGGAAGCGGATGCCGAAGCGGGCGTAGTAATCCAGCGCAGCAGCCAGGAACGCCAGCACTGAGCTGCGCTTCTCGTCCGGGTAGATGGCCGAGAAAGCGATGCGGGAGTGGTCGTCGATGGCCACATGCAGGTATTCCCAGCCAATGCCCTTCACTGCATCCCGGCGATTGCCAGTGACCCGATGCGAGGGCCGTGCGATGCGGCCCAGCTTCTTGATGTCCAGGTGGAGCAGATCCCCGGGTTGGGCGTGCTCATAGCGCTGAACAGGGAGCTTGGGCTCCAGATCGCGGATGCGGCTCAGCTTCAGGCGGCGCAGGATGCGGCTGACGGTGGCGCGGCTCAGGCCGGTCTGCTGCGC
>JAJZJJ010000216.1 GCA_021810175.1 Acidobacteriota bacterium
CCGGCAACGGAGGAGATGACGGCGATAACGCCGTCGTGCCGAGGCTCCATATAGTTGGCCAGCCAGCCGACGAGCGAGACGGCGGAGAGCAGGTTGGTCTGGAGGATGGATTGGGCGGCGGAGAAGAGCTGTTCAGCTTCTGCCTGGATGCCGAGGACACCGTGCGCCACGAGGGCCAGGTCGATTCCGCCGAGGGTGGCCGCGGCGTGCTCGAGCATGGGGGGATGCGCAGCGGTGTCGTCGAGGTCGGCGACGAAGGTGGTTGCGGCGGATGCGCCACGGGTGAGGAGGTCGTCTCGGACCGCCGCCAGTTTGGATGGATTGCGTCCGACGAGGAAGAAGCTGGCGCCCTGTTCCGCGAGCAGGCGGAGTGTGGCTTCGGCGATGGCGGAGGTGGCTCCGAGGGCCAGCACGCGGCGGGGAAGGTTCTTAGTCTTCAAGCTTCCTCCTGCCGGTGACGCGCTGCCAGAAGGCGGAGTCGAACTGCGGGTCGACGTAATGCTGAAACTCCCGCCAGCGCGGGAAGAAGGACTGATACTGTTCGGCGGTCATACGCGCGTCCTTGGCGGAGTACATGCGTCCGCCGTGTTCCTGGGTGATGCGCGCGAGGCGGTCGACCAGGTCGAAGGAATCCGTGCCGCGGATGGGGAAATCGAGCGCGAGCATGGGGCCGGGAGCGGGGAAGGACATCATGCCGACGGAGGGCAGGTCGCCGAAGAACTTGATGACGGCGAGGAAGGATGCGAGGCCGGATTTGGTGATGGCCTTGAGGATTTCCAGCATGCCTTCGCGGCCGCTGGCCGGGGGCAGCACGTTCTGGAACTGGAGCAGGCCCTGTTTTCCGTACATGCGGTTCCATTGGAGGACGGAATCGAGGGGGTAGAAGAAGGGTTCGTAATCGACCTGGGCGGTTTTGATCTGGCCGAGCTGCCTGTGGAAATAGAGAGAATTGAAGGCCGCCATGGACCAGCGATTGAGCGCGATGGCCGGCAGGTCGAAGGGGAAGGTCAGTTTGGGTTCGGAACTGCGGGTGAGCGGGCCTGGAAGCTGGGCGTGATCGCCCTGCATGAAGATACCGCGGGCGAAATTCGGTCCGGTGGAGACGCAGTCAATCCAGGCGACGGTGTATTCGCTTTGGGCGGCCTGAGAGAGCGCAAAGAACTCATCGAGGCCGTGGAACTTCTCGCCACGGTAGTCGATGCGTCTGGAGACGATGGGGCGCAGGCGAATTTCGGCCCAGGTGATAAGGCCGGTGAGGCCCATGCCGCCGATGGTGGCCGCGAACCAGTCAGGATTTTCGACGGGGCTGCAGATCATGCGGGCGCCGTCGGAGCGAACGAGCTCGAAGCGCACGACGTGGCGGCCGAAGGATCCGGCGACGTGATGGTTTTTGCCGTGGACATCATTGGCGATGGCTCCGCCGACGGTTACGTATTTGGTGCCGGGGGTGACGGGGAGGAAGAAGCCGCGGGGTACGGCGAAGTCGAGAATTTGTTTCAGCGACGCGCCGGCCTCGCATCGCAACATGCCGGTTGCGGCGTCGAAGGCGAGGAGGCGGTCCATGCCGGTGGTCTGGAGGAGGGTGCCGTGTTCCAGCAGGCAGACGTCGCCGTAGCTGCGGCCCAGGCCTACGGGGAGCAGTTTCGTCGCCAGCGGTCGGGGCAGGGGGAAGTCGCTGGTCCAGTGAAGCGGGACCAGATCGGCCTGGAGTTGTGGATAGCGTCCCCAGGACAGGAAGCGGGGACGAGCTTTGGAGCGGCCCATGATGGTCTATTTTGCACCACTCACAGTGCGGCGAGCGCCGCAATGAGTGCTACGCCGACACCGATGAGCAGGCTCATGCGGTCGGTGAGGGCAAAGACGAGGGGATCCTCGTCGAGTTCGCCGCGCGAAGCCAGCAGCCAGATGCGGCTGAGCCAGAGGATCATCAGTGGCGTGATGAGCCAGAGCCAGGCGGCGTGCGGATAGAGCGCGGTTACATTGTGCGCGCCGATGTAGAAGGAGAAGACGACGACGGAAGCGTAGGCGCTGGAGGTTCCAAAGCTCCGGAGTTGTTCGATGTCGGCCAGCAGATATCCGCGGCCGTTGGCCGGCTTCTGCCCGCGGGCGCGGGTATTCTGGAGCTCGCTGAAGCGCTTGACCATGGCGAGGCTGAGGAAGAGGAAGAGGGCAAAGGCGGCGAGCCATGGGGAAATTGGGACGCGCGTGGCGGCCGCTCCGGCGAGGAGTCGCAGGGTGTACAAGCCGGAGAGGAGAATGACATCCGCCAGGGCGATCTTTTTGACGCAGAGGGAGTAGGAAAGGGTGGTGACCAGGTAGAGCAGCAGCCAGCCGAGAAAGGGCAGGGGCAGGAGAAATGCGGCAATGGCCAGAGCGCCGGTGAGCAGCGCAGCGCTGAGGGCGGCACCGGCAGTCACAGACAAATCGCCGGCTGCAAAGGGGCGCAGACGCTTTCTGGGATGGTGGCGGTCGGCTTCCATGTCCAGCACGTCGTTGACGATGTATGTAGCCGAAGCGCAGAGGCTGAAGGCGAGGAAGGCGAGCAGGGTTTGCGCGGCCGGTAAGGGGCTGAGCTTGTGGGCGAGGACAAGGGGCAGGAAGATCAGCAGGTTCTTGGCCCACTGGTGGAGGCGGATCGCCTTCAGAAAGGCGCGATGCCGCGGCGCATGGTCATCGAACTGTTTCGCGATTTCGATTTTCCGGCTGCGCAGCCGCTGGCAAAGACCCGCGGATGGATTGGCGAGTATGGCGGCTCCGGCTGCGGCGAGAAGCGGCAGATCGGCGCTCGCATTGCCGATATAGTCGAAGCCGGTTTCTCCGAAGAGGCGACGCAGGCCATCGAGCTTGTTGTTGCCAGTGAAGTTGGTCTTGCCATTGCTGGCGAGCACGCCGGCGAAGATGCCGAGGTGGGTGGCGATGGGCTCGGCCAGTTGGAGGTCCGCGCCGGTGGTGAGGTAGATCCTGCGGCCGGAGGCGTGTTCGTCCTGCAGGAAACGCAGGAGGGCGGTGTTCCATGGAAGATGCCGTGGGTCGAGAGAGACGCGCGCGGCGACTTCGGATTTGAGCGCCGCTTTGCCGCGGAGCAGCCAGAGAGGAAGGCGCAGGGCGGCCCGGGGCTGGGTTCGGACGAGCAGGGCCAGGGAATCCATCAGGGTATCGCTTCTGACCAGGGTTCCGTCCAGATCGACGCAGAGGGGACGCCGGAGGGATTCCGGAGCTGCGAGATCGGCGATGGTGATGCTGGTGAGCGTGGCTGCTCCTGCGCGGCAGGCAACCCCGACCCTGGCGGAAACTCGCCAGCAATGGGGATTGCTGGAATTTATCCGGGAGTATAGCACCGGGAGGCGGGCGTCCAACTCACCTGATCGTACGGATGCGGCTCACCTAATAGTTGCAGGACCGGAGAATCGCCGGTCCCGCGGGTCGAGAGCGGCTATTGGGCGACAGTATTCTCTACCGCCGATTCGAGGGATTCGGCGGCTTTGTCGACGCGCTTCTCGGGGAAGTAGGCGTCGATGAGGTACTGTTCCAGCATGCGCTGGGTGTTGAAGAAGGAGCCGTTGAGGGCGATGGCGGAGCGCATGATGCGACGCCACTGGCCCTGGTCGGTGTAGTAGAGGGGCAGGATGGTCTGCTCCAGATGTTCGTAGAGGGAATTGGATTCGGCGGACTCGTCGTCGTGGTCTTCGATGGCCCAGCCAGTGACGCCCTCGATCCAGCCCTCGATCCACCAGCCGTCAAGAATGCTGAGGCTGGGGACGCCGTTGAGGGCGGCTTTCATGCCGCTGGTGCCGGAGGCCTCGTAGGGACGGCGGGGCGTATTGAGCCAGAGATCGACGCCGCCGGTGAGCAGGGCACCGAGCTTCCACTCGTAGTTCTCGAGGTAAACGATTTTCAGGGAGCCGTTGCTGAGTTCCCTGGCCAGTTCGATGACGTGGCGGATTTTGGCTTTGCCCGGCTGATCTGCGGGATGGGCCTTGCCGGAGTAGAGGATCTGTATGCCGCCGAACTGGTCGGCCATGCGGACCAGGCGCTGCGCGTCGGTGAAGAGGAGGTCGGCGCGTTTGTAGGTTGCGGCGCGGCGGGCGAAGCCGATGGTGAAAATGTCGGGGCGCATCTCGACGCCTGTCATCTGACGGACGGCATCCAGCAGTTCGCGCTTGGAGGCGTCGTGGGCTTCGACGATTTCGTTTTCGGGAATGTCGATGGCGTAGCGGAGGGTGACGTTGTCCTGACGCCAGCGGGGCAGGTGCCGGTCGAAGACGGCCTGTACGGAGGGAGCGGTCCATGTGCCGGCATGCACGCCGTTGGTGATGGCATCGATGTTGTATTCCGGGAACATCTGACGGGAGACCTTGCCGTGCTGCATGGCGACGCCATTGACGAAGCGCGAGAAGCGCAGCGCGATGTAGGTCATGTTGAGCAGGCCATCGTGGAAGCAGCCGAAGCGCTCCAGCATGCCGGCTCGTTCCGCGCCAAGGATGCGATAGGCCTGCTCGCCGGAGAAGCGGTCGTGGCCTGCGGGAACCGGGGTGTGGGTGGTGAAGACGCACTTCTGGCGGACGGCCTGGAGGTTTTGCTCGGTAGCGGTCTGCAGGCCAGCGCCGAGCAGTTCCTGCTCCAGGATGGGAACGGTGAGCAGGGCGGCGTGGCCCTCGTTCATGTGGTAGACGGTGGGATCGTATTCGAGCGCCCGCAACATGCGTGCGCCACCGATTCCGAGGATGGCTTCCTGGCGGAGGCGGTAGTTGGTGTCGCCGCCGTAGAGGGAATCGGTGAGCGCGCGGTCCGCCGGATCGTTCTGTTCGAGATCGGTGTCGAGGAGATAGACGGGGATGCGATGGCCGGTTGAGCCTTCGATTTCAAAACGCCAGGCGCGGATGGAGACGGGCCGGCCCTCGACAGTAACGGTGACGACGGGTTCCTCCGCGGCCAGCATCTGTTCAGGGCTCCAGGGCTGGGGCTCTTCGGTCTGCACGCCGCTGGCATCCAGATGCTGTTTGATGTAGCCCTTGCGGTGGGCAAGGGTGACGGCGGCCAGGGGCAGGCCCATGTCCGCCGCGGCGCGGAGGGTGTCGCCGGCCAGTACGCCGAGCCCCCCGCTGTAGGTGGGGAGCTGAGGCGCGAGAGCGATCTCCATGGAGAAATAGGCGATCATGCTGCTTTTGCCTGATTCATCCGACGGGAAGTATTGAGAGCGATTGATAAAGCGCATGGGTACGGTTGAAGTCTCCGGGGCCGGGCAAAGGCCCGATTCCAGAATAAGACAATCCTTTCCGCGCCTGCGTTGGCTGGGCAGCTCTCAACTTAATCTTTTGATCGGCATTTTGCCGGATGCAATCACATTTCTGTGGATTACCGGTCCGAAACCGCCGCAGCTACCGGGCAACCGGGTGGGCCGCGGCTGAGGCATGGCAGCGGTACACTTCAGGGCTGATCCCGGTGGCGGCGCGATAATCCTCGGCCAGGCGGCGGGCAAAGTCTTCCACGACTTCGGTTTCCACCAGATTGACGGTGCAGCCGCCGAAGCCGCCCCCGGTAAGCCGTGCGCCAATGAGGCCGGGCAGGCGCTGAGCGGCGGCCACCATGATGTCGGCTTCCTCGCAACTGGCTTCGAAATCATCGCGGTAGCTGACGTGAGCGGCGGCCATCAGATCGCCCAGGCGTTTCAGATTGCCTTCTTCGAGCGCGTCGGCGGCGGCGACGGTGCGCAGATTCTCGGTGACGATGTGACGACAGCGGCGCAGGACGTTGTCGGGCATCTCGCGGCCCCACTTTTCCAGATCCGCTGTGGTTGCGTCGCGGAGCAGCGCGATATCGCCGCGGTGCCTGCGCAGGATGGCGGTGCCTTCCTCGACTTCGGCGCGGCGGGTGCCGTACTCGCCCCCGGCGACGGAGTGTTTCACCATGGTGTTGGCGATCACCAGGCTCAGGTGACTGGGGAT
>JAJZJJ010000217.1 GCA_021810175.1 Acidobacteriota bacterium
GATCTTTTGAGATTTCAATGATCGGCAGTGCGTCCGGCCTGGGCCGGGAAAAGAAAAGCTCTGTTCGCGATGGGCGGACAGAGCTTTGTTCATTTTCAGGGTAGGAGTGCGGCGGCGGGGATGCAAGAGGAATCGGAGGGTGGGGCGGTACGGAGGTAATGGGGCGGGAGAAGCTTATGGCCTTAATGTTTGGCGCGAACGAAAGGATTCTCGATACGAATTCCCGCGACTTTCTGGCCGGCATTGAGATCCTCGGAGAGAATGCGCTCCGCGCCCGATTTCAGGGCGGCTGCACAGATCAGCGCATCCCAGAAGCCGATGCGGGCCTGATCCTCGATCCTGAACGCGGCGCCGATGTCGGCAACGGTTATATCGATACACCAGACGGCGTAGGAATCGACGATTGCCCTGGCCGTGGCGCGGGCCAGAGGTTTCGCGATCTTTCGCGTTACGTTGACGTAAAACTCCTGCAAAACCTGCGTGCTCAGAACGCCGGAGCGGTTCTCCCAGAGTTCCTCCAGGAGCGCTTTGGCGGCAAGGTGCCTGTTGCCGGCATCGGAATCGTAGGCGTAAAGCAGCACGTTGGTGTCAATGAAGGTTTTACCGCTCATGGAGCGCTTCCCGCGATGCCATGCGGCCGCCGCCGAGCCGAAATCCCGGACTCATCATGCTGAGAGCCTGACGCCGGGAATTTTCCCAGGCTTCGTCCTGTCCGACCAATGCCTCGATCTGCTCCTCCAGCAGGCCGCTGATCGACGTGGATCGTTTGGCGGCCAGTATTTTGGCGCGCTGGACGGTTTGCCGGGTGAGGCTCACGGTGACATTCTGCTTTTGAGCCCGGGGCATGGTGGATTCTCCTGTCCGCACGCAGAATACGTGCAGCACTTATTTTACGTGTAGAGCGACAGAATCGTCCATCGCTCCAGGAACGGGTGGGGACGGGATGCGCAAAGAGCGGGATCGGCAGCCGAACGAGGCGGCAGATACGGGGCAGCCTAGGTTGTGGCTGCGTTCCGAGGTTCGGCCTGGTCCGGGATTGTGAAAAGCGGACGCTTCGCGTAATCCCGCCTCCCTCCAGGAGACGGGGCAGCCAGGCCGGTGGCCGGTTTTCTGAATTGTGGGGCTGGGCAGCCCTGTGATCGGCGAGGGGGTAGACTCAATTTCGATGACGAGAAGAGACGAGAAGCCGGTATTTCTGCTGGATGCGATGTCGTTTATTTTTCGCGCTTATCACGCGATGCAGCGGCAGAGGCCGATGTCCACGCGGACGGGGGTGCCGACGGCGGCGACCTATGTGTTTGTGAACATGATCAACAAGCTGCGGAAGGACTTTGGGCCGGAGTACCTGGCGGCGGTGTTCGACGTGAGCGGGCCGGTATTTCGGGACGAGCGGGCGAAGGAGATGGTGGTCCGGAAGTACTCGGCGGAGACGCAGACGTTTGAGCGGGTGGAGTACGGCGGGTACAAGGCGCAGCGGGAGGCGATGCCGGCGGACCTGGCGCAGCAGATTCCTTATATTCGGCGGGCGCTGGAGGCGTTTCGGATTCCGATTGTGCAGGCGGAGGGCTTTGAGGCCGATGACGTGATCGGCACGCTGGCCTGTAAGGCGGCGGAGGCCGGGCATCCGGTGTTTGTCGTCTCGAACGACAAGGACATGATGCAGCTGGTGAACGACCGGGTGAAGGTGCTGAATCCGGTAAAGGACAACCTGGTGCTGGACCGGGCGAAGGTGGAGGAGGTGCTGGGCGTGCCGCCGGAGCGGGTGATCGACGTGATGGCGCTGCGGGGAGACACGATCGACAACATTCCGGGCGCGCCGGGGATTGGGGACAAGGGGTCGGTGGAGCTGATCCAGCAGTTCGGGACGGTGGAGGCGGCGCTGGACCGGGCAGCGGAGGTGAAGGGGAAAAGGTATCGGGAGTCGTTACAAATAATCGCGAGGCGGTGCTGCTGAGCAAGGAGCTGGTGACGATCCACTGCGAGGTTCCGGTGGCACTGGATCTGGAGGCGATGCGGACGCAGGAACCGGACCGGGAGGCGTGCCGGGAGCTGTTTACGGAACTGGAGTTTACGACGCTGCTGCGGGAGCTGGGCCCGGCGGCGCAGGCGGTGGCGGCGGAATACGTGCTGGAGCCGGCGGCGGAGCAGGTGGCGGAGTTTCTGGCGCAGGCGCGCGAGCACGGATTTGCGCTGGCGCTGGAAGCATCGGAGCTGGAGGCGATGGCGGAGCAGGTGTCCGAGGCGGAGGCTGAGGCTCAGGAGGAGAAAGAGCCGGAGCTGAAGACGATGGCTCTGGATTTTTCCGCGCCTGTGGAGCAGGAAGCGGTGCAGAGGGGCTGCCGCGTGGGTGTGGCGGCGGTGGCGGACCGGGCGCTGGTGCTGCCGCTGGAGGCGGTGCGGGATCTGCTGGAGGATGCGGCGGTTGCGAAGCGCGTGCACGACCTGAAAGGCGTGCTGCGGGTGCTGGAGGGGCATGGAGTTGCGCTGCGCGGCGTGACGGATGACGTGATGCTGTATTCGTACCTGGTGAATCCGACGCACGCGACGCATCGGCTGTCAGATGTGGCGGCGCGGTTCGACCGTCCGCTGCAGGAGACGGGCGAAAAGCAGGCGGCGGAGGCGGCCCATGCGGTCCTGCGGATGGCGGGGGCGATGCGGGCGGAGGTGGATGGGCTGGCGGAGCGGCGGGTGTACGAGGAGATCGATCTGCCGCTGGTTCCGGTGCTGCTGCGGATGGAGCGGGAGGGGATACGGATCGATTCCGGCGTGCTGGGGCGGATGGCCGAGCGGCTGGCAACGGAGATGAGCCGGCTGAGCGAGGAGATTTACGCGCAGTCGGGGCACCGGTTCAACATTAATTCGCCGAAGCAGCTGGGGGATGTGCTGTTCAATAAGATGGCGCTGCCGCGGCCGCTGAAGTACGGGCGGGGCAAGGTGATTTCGACGGCGCAGGATGTGCTGGAGGAGCTGGCGGAGCATCATGCGGTGCCGCGGCTGGTGCTGGACTTCCGGCAGCTGGCGAAGCTGAAGTCGAACTATGCGGATTCGCTGCCGCTGCTGGCGGACAGCGAAGGGCGTGTGCATACGACGTTCAACCAGGTGGGAACGGCGACGGGACGGCTGTCGTCGACGAATCCGAATTTGCAGAATATTCCGATCCGGACGGAGCTGGGGCGTGAGATTCGGGCGGCGTTTGTGGCGCCGCGAGGATGCGTGCTGCTGTCGGCGGACTATTCGCAGATCGAGCTGCGGCTGCTGGCGCATTTTTCGGCGGATCCGCTGCTGATGCGGGCGTACCAGACGGGCGAGGATATTCACACGCTGACGGCGGCGGAGGTGTTCGGGGTTCCGGCAGAGACGATGGACAAGGAGACGCGGAATCGGGCGAAGGCGGTGAACTTCGGGATCGTGTACGGGATATCGCCGTTTGGACTGGCGGCGCAGCTGGGGATCGAGCAGGCGGAGGCGCGGAGTTACATCGAAAAGTATTTTGCGCGGTACGAGGGCGTGCGGGTATGGATCGACCAGATGCTGGAGGAGACGCGGCGGGAGCAGCGGGTGCGGACGATGTTCGGGAGGATCCGGCCGATACCGGATATCCAGAGCCGAAACGCGAACCAGCGCGGATTTGCGGAGCGGACGGCGATCAACACGCCGTTGCAGGGGACGGCGGCGGATTTGATTAAGCTGGCGATGATCCGGATTGACGAGCGCCTGACGCGGGAGAAGCTGGCGGCGCGGATGACGCTGCAGGTGCATGACGAGCTGGTGTTCGACGTGCCGGAGGGTGAAGTGGAGGCGGTGCGGGAGCTGGTGCGGCACGAGATGGAGCACGTGATTGAGCTGAGCGTGCCGCTGGTGGCGGACATTGGAGTGGGGCCGAACTGGCGGGATATGGATTAGCGGGGCGGGCGGCGGTGGAGTTCAGGACGGGTTTGCGATAATCGGCATCATGAACGGACCGTTGCGGGTGGGTGTTGTTGGTTTTGGGCTGGCGGGCAGGATATTTCACACCGGCGTGATCGATGCGACGCCGGGCCTTGAACTGGCGTGCATCGTTCAGCGCAGCGGCAATGAGGCGGCGCAGACGTATCCGGGCGTACGGGTGGCGCGGTCGATCGAGGAGATGCTGCTGGAAGAGGGTATCGGTCTGGTGGTGCTGGCCACGCCGAGCCACACTCATTGCGAGCTGGCGGAGCAGTGCCTGCGAGCGGGGCGGAATGTGGTGATCGACAAGCCGTTCACGCTGGCAGCGGATGAGGCAGCGCGGCTGATCCGGATGGCGCGGGAGCGGCAGCTGATGTTGACGGCGTACCAGAGCCGGCGCTTCGACGGGGACTTCAGAACGGTGCGGCAGGTGGTGGCGAGCGGGGAACTGGGGCGGCTGGTTTCGTACGAATCGCACTACGACCGGTTTCGTCCGGAGCCGCGGCTGGAGCGGTGGCGGGAGAACGGCGGGCCGGGAGGGGGCATACTCTTCGATCTGGGGTCGCATCTGGTGGATCAGGCGCTGGTGCTTTTTGGAGAGCCGGAGCGCATTACGGCGCAGGTGCGCATTGAGCGTCCGGGTGCGGTGGTGGACGACGCCTTCGACATCTGCCTGGAGTATGAACGGCCGCATTCGATGATCGCGATGCTGCGGTCGACGACGATGGCATGCGCGGCGGGTCCGCGGTTTGTGCTGCATGGGAACAGGGGAAGCTTTACGAAGTGGGGGATGGATCCGCAGGAGGATCAGCTGAAGGCGGGGATGAGGTTCGGCGCGGAGGGATTTGGCGAGGAGCCGGAGAGCGCATGGGGCGAGCTGAGGCTTGCCGATGGCGCGGCGCGGCGGATTCCGACGGCGCGGGGCGACTATCGGGATTTTTACGCCAACGTTCGAGATGCGCTGCTGGGGAAGGCGGAGCTGGCGGTGAAGCCGGAGGAGGCGTGGCGGACGACGCGGCTGATCGAACTGGCGCGGGAAAGCAGCGAGCAGGGACGGCGGCTGAAGGTGGACTTCAGCACAGCGCCGTAGGCCGCGGAACTGGCCGACCGGGGACTGGTGAGGGCGAAGCGATCAGGAGCCCAGGCCAGACGACTTGGGGGCGGTCTCGAAATTGCCGAACTGCTGATCGATGAGGCCGAGGTTGCGGGCCAGTTCGAGGCGGGCTCGGTTGAGCTGGAACACGCTGTTGACGTACTGGGTCTGAGCCGCGGCGAGGGTGGACTGCGCTTCGGCAACGGGAAGATTACCTGAGACGCCGGCATTGAAGCGCTGCTGGGTCTGGTCGAGAGCGGTCTGCGCGAGGGCGACGTTGCTTTTGGCAACGCTGACGGTTTGTTCGGCGGTCTGCAGGTCAAGGAGGCTGTCGCGGACCTGCTGATCGATCTGCACGGTGACGCTGCGGATGCGGGCGCGAATCTCGCTGAGCTGAGCCAGAGCTACGTCCTGATCGCCGCGGATTTTCCCTTCATTGAAGATGGGGACGCTGAGGGTGCCCATGGCGATGAAGGTTCCGTGATAGACGCCGCCGGAGACGCCGGTGATGCCATAGTTGCCGTGGAAGGTGAGGGTGGGGAAGCGCTCGTGTCTGGTGGCGCTTTTTTCATCTTCGGCGACGTGCAATTCCTGGCGGAGCATGCGGAGCACCTGGCGATTGGCGTAAGCCTCGGTGAGAGCCTGGCCGATGGGCATGGAGTGCAGCTGGGCATAGGGGGCGGAATCGGTGAGGACGATGGGCTGTCCGGGGGCGAGTCCGATCTGGCGCTTGAGGGCGATCTTGTCTTTGGTGAAGGCATCCTCGGCGGAGATGACGGCCTGCTGCTGGGCCTGATACTGGACGCGGGCGCGGAGCTCGTCAAGATTGGCAACAACGCCGGCGAGATGCTCCTGGTGGGCCTGTTCGAGGAGGGTTTTGTCGGTGCGGAGCAGCGCCTTTGCGTAGTTG
>JAJZJJ010000218.1 GCA_021810175.1 Acidobacteriota bacterium
CGGTTGAACAGGTGCGAAGCCAGATCGCGCTTCCACTCGTTGAAATCCCCCAGGACGATCTTCGGTCCATCCAGATCTCCATCCGTGAAGACCTGCCGCCGGAACAGCTCCCGCGCCTGAATGCGCCGCTCGAAAATCGCCGTTCCCAGGTGAATGTTGAACAGATGCAGCCGCAACCCCTCGTCGATCCGCACGTCCGCCCGCAGACATCCGCGCCGCTCGCGTCCTGGAACCGACACGTCGTGGTGCCGCGCGTCATGAATTGGAAACCGTGACAGCAGCAAATTTCCGTACGCTCCCCCACGATGCCGGCGGGTCTCGCCCATCTGCGCGTGATATCCCAGCTCCTCGGCCAGGTACCGCGCCTGATTGCGATCCCGCTGCCGTCCCTCGCGGCTCACCACTTCCTGTAGAGCCACAATGTCCGCATCGAGTTCGCGCAGCACATCCGCAATGCGATCCGGACGCACGCGTCCGTCGATCCCGCGGCACTTGTGCACGTTGTAAGTAGCCACGCGCACACGCCTGGTTCTGGATTGATTTTTCATTCGGGGGGAGACCGCTCGGGTAGGGGAAGCCACTGCTGGTTACATTATAGGTTACTTCCTGCGTTGCTTGAATCTCCCGTCGTATCTCGTTGTTTCCCCGCACGATACAGACGCAGCGCCTTCAGCAGCAGCGTCACCGCCAGCCATCCCGCGCATCCCGCGGCCACATACGCGCTGGTCCTCGGGAAGAACGCCGCCAGGGCCCCGGCGCACAGCAGCAGCAGCGCCGTGAACAGCATAATCGGCGCCTCGGCCGGCCCCAGCAGCCGCGGCCGCGTAATCGCCACTCCCGCCGTGCTGCCCATCGCAATGGCGCCCGTGGCCACTCGGCCCGCGCTGCTCCGCGCTCGGCCGCGCATCGCCCGCTGTCTCCGCCGCGCCTCCAGAGGAACCACCTTCGTCCCCGCGCTCAACACAATCTCCGTCGCATTCGCCAGATCGTCCAGATACATCTGCCGCATGGCCCGCGCAAATCCGGCATCTTCCACCACCACATCCAGTTCGTAGTTGCTCACCCAACTGGCCAGGTTCAGGTTCGTCGATCCCACCCGCGCCCAGCGGTCGTCCACCACCGCCGTCTTGGCGTGCAGCATCGATCCGTTCCACTCGAAGATCCGCACCCCCGCCTCCAGCAGCGTTCGATAGCCCACCCGCGAAAGCGCCCGCACCACCGGAATATCGCTCGTCCGTGGCAGCAGCAGCCGCACATCCACTCCATCCAGCGCCGCCGATCGCAGCGCCTGCACAAATGAGGGAGTCGCAAAAAAGTATGCGTCCGTCAGCCAGAACGACCGAATCGCCACCGCCGTCAGCATCAGGTCCAGCCGGTAGAGCCCTCCATGCCCCGGTTCGCCCGGAACGATGCGCAGCGGCACCATTCCCGCCGCCTGTCCCGCACCAGTGCTGCTCGCCGTCGCGGACGCATCCTCCGCGTCCGCTGGCCAGCTTCCGCCCACCAGCCCCCACATCCGCCGGAACGTCCGCTCCAGTTCCCGCACGGCCGGTCCTTCGATCCTCACTCCCGTGTCGCGCCACGGCGGCCTGCCCCGGCGCGCGTCGCCCACCCACACGTCGCTCACGCACAGCCCCGCCACGAATCCAATTTCCCCGTCCACCACGATGATCTTTCGATGGTCCCGCCCAATCGACCCCGTCGGGTCCACCAACCGCATAGGACGAAAGCACCGCACCTCCACGCCCGCTTTGCGCAACCGTCGCCAGAACAAAAACGATGCCGCGCCCAGTCCGCCGAACCAGTCGTAAATCAGCCGCACCCGCACGCCCTCGCGCGCCTTCGTCTCCAGCAGCCGCGCAAACTCCAGACCCGTCGCATCCGACCGGAAGGAATACGTCTCGAAGCAGATCTCCTTCTTTGCGCCCCGCATCGCTTCCATCCATGCCGGATAGTTTTCCGCCGCATCGCGCAGCAGTTGCACCGCGTTGCCAGGGATCAGCGGCGCTCCCGCCATCCGCTGCAGCGCACGGTCCGCCACACGCACCGCCATATCGCGCGGCACCGTCACTCCTCGATCTGATACAAGCCCTGCCATCCACCATCCCCGGGCCTGGCCCATCCCGAGCTAAACCCGTTTTCGACGCGCCTCGAAGTTCCGGCAGCAACCGATCTACCGGACAGCAAACGATACTCCACTGCGGCCTCCCAGGGGCAGTTTCTGCTACTGTTGGCTGCATGAAAACAACCCTCCCCGGCCGGATCGTCTTTGGCGGGGCTGCCGTGCTCTTCGGAGTCATCGCGCTCCTGTGGCACGACGCCAACGCATGGCAGAACGTGCACCACCTCTGGAGCCTGCCCTTTGGCGTTGCCATCGGCGTCTGCCTCATGGCCGCTCAGATCGCTGGCGGCATCGGCATCCAGCATCCCCGGACCCTGCGCGCGGCCTCGGTGGTGCTGGCCGTGGTCTATCTGTGCTTCTCCTTCGCCTGCGTTCCGGACATCGTTGCCGCCGCCGATGTCTACGACAAATACGGCTGCAGCTTTCTGATGTTCCTCTCATTCTTCTGGGGCGCGGCGGCGCTGTACGCTGCAACGGAAACGAATCTCCAGCGAGCGGTGCTGCTGGGCCGCGTCGTGCGGATCGGCCTCGGCATCTCCGCCATCTCCTTTACCCTCGGCCAGGCGCTGCTGCTGCGCGGAACCGCTCAGGGCGTGCCAAAGTGGCTTCCGCCGGGACAGATGTTCTGGGCTGTCGTCACCACGGTTGCCTTTGCCCTCGCCGCCATAGCGATCCTCATCAACCGCCATGCCCGCGTGGCCATGCGCCTGATGACCGTGATGGTCGGGCTCTTTGCCCTGCTGGTCTGGATTCCGCAGCTCATCGCCCACCCGCAGGGCCACTTCCTCTGGTCGGAACTGGCCGAAACCCTGCTGGTCACAGGAGCAACCTGGGTAGTGGCGGACCTCGGGGTGGTCTTAGACAGACGCGCGGCTGACGCGGGCGATTTGGCGAAAGAACGCCCGGCAGAGAAGGAAGCACCGGTCGGCGATTGACGGCCAAAACCAAAAGCCCCCGGCAAAACCGGAGGCCTTTGCATTCCGCAACTACCCGAGTCGGTTACTGCTTTTCGACGTCGAGGTTGATCGTCAGCTGCACGCTATCGCTGACCATGGCATTGGGCATTTGGGGTTCGAGGCCGAAGTCGTCGCGGTTGATCGTAGTCGTGGCTTCGAAGCCCTCGTGAATCTTCTTGTCCATACCCACAATCTGCTTGGTCGGGCCGTCCACGTTGAGCACCACTGGCTTCGTGATCCCCTTGATCGTCAGATTGCCCTTCACCAGCAGCCCCTTGCCGCCCTTTGTCACGCTGGTGCTTTTAAAGGTTGCGGTGGGGTATTTGGCCACGTCGAAGAAGTGGGGGCCCTTCAGGTCGTTGTCGCGCATGGTGACGCCCGTGTTCACTCCGGTGACGTCGATCGTGGCCGTCACGGTGGATTTGGTGACGTCCTGATTGTTGTAGACGATCGTGGCGTGTACAGGTCCGAAGCGTCCGGTAACGTTGGTGATGCTCAGGTGCTTCACGGTGAAGTTCACCTGGCTGTGCATCGGATCGCTCTTCCAGGTAGTGGTCGTCTGTGCCATGGCAAAGGGCGCGGTGCAGGCCAGCAGCGCCAGCGCGAGGGTACGAAGCTTCATGAATTAGATCCTTTCGGAGATTGAGACTGCTCAGGGGAGAGATTCGTTAGAAGTAGACTCGGGACAACAAGCTTCTGATTCAAAAAGGAGTTACATTTCTGCGCTGGGCGGATCTTCCGGCCAATGGCCCAGGGTTCCTGGAGGGGTTGGGGCAGCCGAATCCTGGTTCCAGGAACAGGACGGTTGAGGCCGCCTGGGAGTTTCACCTCCCCGCCAGGGCATCCCCGAGTCGCCCGATTTTACCAAAACCTGTTTCGCAAAACGGTTTTGGAAGACAAGAGGCCCGAACTCTGCTACGCTTCTCGTCAAAACCGTTTCTACAATGCGGTTTTGGAAAACCAATCCCTGGGTTCCGGAGAAAGCAGGCGGCGCAGTGAACGAGTTGAGACGGATTGCGGTTCAGGATGGGTCGGAGCGGGCGGAGGGATTTCTTCTGCATGCCGAAAACTCTCTGCGAACCTCGGTGGAACAGGCGCGCCAAACCGCTCACCGAGCCGCCGAGAAGCTGCTTGCCCTCCAGCACAGCGACGGTTACTGGGCAGGCGACCTGACCGCCGACTCCACCCTGCAATCGGACTACATCCTGATGCAGATGTGGCTCTATCCGGCCGCGGCCGACGGCAGCTGGAACCCTCCCACCATGGACCGCGTCCGCAAAGCCGCCCGCGCCATACTCGACTCCCAGCGCGAAGACGGCGGCTGGAACATCTACGAGCCGGGCCCCTCCGAAATCAACGCGACAGTCCGCGCCTACTCCATGCTCAAGCTCACCGGCATGGACCCCGAAGACGAGCGCATGGCGAAGGCCCGCGCCCTCATCCTCAAAATGGGCGGCATTCAGGAGTGCAACAGTTACACCCGCATCAACCTGAGCCTCTTCGACCTGTTTCCCCGCAGGTACTGCCCGACCATCCCGCCCGAAATCATGATCATCCCCGGCAACGTGCTCTACGAGATGTCCTCGTGGACCCGGACGATCATTGTGCCGCTTTCCATCGTGCAGGCCATGGGCCGGCCGCGGCCGGTGCCAGGCCGCATGAACATCGACGAGCTCATCCATCCCAGCCGCCGCCTGGCGCTGCATCGCCGCGACCGCATCGCCAACGTCTTCGTGCAGGCGGACAAAATCTTCAAGCGCTGGGAGCGCCAGAACGTGAAGAAGATCCGCGGCCACGCCATTCGCGAGGCGGAGAAGTGGATGGTGAGCCGCATGCACCACAGCGAGGGTCTGGGCGCCATCTATCCCTCCATCATGTACTCCATCATGGCCATGGACGTCCTCGGCTACGAGCGCGACCACCCCGATTTTGAAAAGGCCATGCGCGACTTCGACGGCCTCATGCTGGAGAGCGGCGAGTCCCTCATCTTTCAGCCGGCCAAGTCTCCCGTGTGGGATACCGCCATCGCCGCCTTCGCCCTGGGCGAAATGGGCGAGCGCGACCGCCCGGAGATGACCCGCGCCGCCGACTGGCTCCTCGATAAGGAGATTCGCCGCAAGGGAGACTGGTCGGCCAAGCGCCCCGATCTCACCCCCTCGGGCTGGGTCTTTGAATTTGCCAACGAATTTTATCCGGACATCGACGACACGGCCATGGTGCTGCTGACCCTCCTGCACGCAAAGGCCAGCGACCCCGAGCGCCAGGCGCGCGCCGAAACGCGGGCCGTGAACTGGCTGCTCGGCATGCAAAGCTCCGACGGCGGCTGGGCGGCCTTCGACGTGGACAACAACTGGCAAATCCTCAACCAGGTGCCCTTTGCCGACCACAACGCCATGCTCGACCCCACCTGTCCTGACATCAGCGGACGCGTTCTGGAGTCGCTCTGCCGCAGGGGCTTCGACTATGCCCATCCCGCCATCGACCGCGCCATCCGCTATCTGCTCGGCCAGCAGGAGGCGAACGGCAGCTGGTACGGCCGCTGGGGCGTCAATTACATCTACGGAACGTTTCTGGCGCTGCGTGGTCTGGCGGCCTCCAGGTCTCCCATGGCCGCCGAGGCGATCGCGCGCGGCGCACACTGGCTGCGCGAAGTCCAGAATCCCGACGGAGGCTGGGGCGAAAGCTGCCTGGGATACAGCACCGGCCGCTATGAGCGTGCCGACAGCACGCCCTCGCAAACCGCCTGGGCGGTTCTGGGACTGATCGCGGCGGGCGGTCTCCGAACCAACGCCGTCGCCGACGGCATCCGCTGGCTCGCCGAAAAGCAGCGCCCCGACGGCGCCTGGGA
>JAJZJJ010000219.1 GCA_021810175.1 Acidobacteriota bacterium
GATGGTGCTCGCGTACTGCATACGGGTGGTCCCGATCACGCCCACGGTCCCAAGATGCTCCTGCCCTCGACGGGCCGGAGCGGCGACGAGCACCAGGTCGCGCATTTCCGGAATGGTTTCTTCCAGTCCGACGACGACTCGTACGGAAGTGTTGTTGCTGTTGACGTAGGCGTTCAGCAGATCGATGACGCGCTGCTTCTCTTCCAGGGCGAGGAAGATCTGGCGCAAATGCTTGCTGTCCGCTTCGCTGTCCATCAGATTGGCCACGCCTTCGACAAAAACGGATTTGTCCTGCACCGTACGGTCCATGGCGCACTTTTCCCAAAGCTCTTCGAGCGAGCGCAGAATCCTGTTGTATTCACTCCGCTCCCGCTCCATGCGGCGGCCCAGTTCCTGGCGAATGCGCTCCAGGGTCCATCCATGGAAGTTCGTGTTCAGATAATTTGCGGCGGTTTCAAGTTCGACGGCCGTAAGGTCGCGCTGGAGCGTCATAAGACGATCGCGGACGGACCCGGCGGTGGTTACGAGAACGGTCAACACGCGTGCGGGAGAAAGGCGCACAAAATGCACATGCTCCAGCAGCTCGCGTTCTCCGGGAGCGGTCAAAGCAAGACCAACGCCCCCGGACAACAGGGCGAGAATATGCGAGGTGCGGGCAAAAAAGTCCGTCGCGCTCGCGACTCCGGTAAATGTCTCTTCAATCTGCTCGCGCGTGGGCTGCGGCAGCGCCTTCGGCGGGGAAGACATGCGATGAAGAAGCTGTTCCACGTAGAAGCGAAACGCCTGTGCCGTCGGGACGCGTCCGGCGGAGGTATGCGGCTGCTCCAGATAGCCGGATTCGGACAGGTCGGCCATGACATTGCGGACGGTCGCCGCGCTCAGGCCTTCGCGGTTCTGCTGGCGGGCAATGGCCTGGGAAGCGACGGGATCCCCGTTGGCGATGTAGTTTTCGACAATGGCGGTCAGCACCAGACCTTCGCGCGCGCCAAGCCGCGCAACATCATGCGACTGGTCCGAAGGTTTCCTTCTGTTTGCGCCGGTGTCCATACAAGTTCATATCTCACGTTTAGTTGCAGGCGTCAAGCCAAGACGCAAAGCCAGGACGCAAACCAGGACGCAAACCAGGACGCAAACCAGAACGCAAAGCGGGATTCAATGCGTTTCTTTCCCTATGCCGGGCGGCGGGGTAACCGGCACGTCGGGACTTCCTGAAATGCTGATCCTTCTCCACAGAATGCGCAGGGTGGCAATGAGTGGGACGGAGATCAGCGCTCCCACCACACCGGCGATTTCCGCGCCAGCCAGCACGCCGAAAATCTGCACCACGGGAGAGACCTCCAGGGACTTGCCCATGATCCTGGGCGCGTTGACATAGTCCTGCACCAACCGCCAGCACCCGAGAAAAATAAACAGGACGAGCATGTGAGGGTAGCTCGACAAGATGGCGATGACAAAGACCGTGAGCGCCGCCAGGGCCGGACCTACGACCGGAACAAACTCGAACATACCCGCGAGCGGGCCGAGAAGAAATGCATACGGGACCTTCATGAGACTTAGCCCCGTGGTATAGGCGACAAAGGTAAGCAGCGCGAGAGTCAACTGCGCCCGGATATAGCTGCCGAGCATCATGTCAATATCGCCGACGATGCCGCGGAGGGTCCATCGCTCCTGCGAATTCCGTCCGGCATCCACCAGGCCGTTGGCCATCGCACGGCCGTCCTTTAGAAAAAACAGGCTGAGGATCGGAATCAGAACCAGCCACCAGATGTGCCGCGCCGGTTCGGCCAGCCTCGCTCCCAACATTTTTCCGTAGCCAAGGATCTGGCCGCGGTGAGAAATGAGGAATTCCTGAATCTCCGCCTGGGTTGCGCCGCTCCATCCGCGCCTGTTGCCCACTTGCGAAACCAATTGGCCGGAACCCATCCGGTCGAGCAAGATGGGCAGGCTTTGCACCAGGGACTTTCCTTCCCGCGCGATCCGGGGACCGATGATGAAGCCGAGGCCGATGAGCAGAGCGACCAGCAGCAGATAGACCGCCGCAATCGCGGGGATTCTCCCATGCAGCGGATGCTGCAGCACCAGCACCAAGGGCTCCACGAAATAGGCGAACAGCGTGGCGAAAACGAACAGCGTAATGGTTTCGCGGGCGCCATAGAGGAAGGCGATGCCCAGGACAAATATCAAAGCCGTAAAAAGGACGCGCGCGGCTTTCGGATCCCAGAATTTAGAGAGCACGTGTCACCCGGATCCTTTGAAATGGACAGTTGTCCGTTGGTTCGCCAGCTCAGGTTATGGCTTCCCCGCTCGGGGCATCCCGGCGGGGCAAAGTACGGGTTGATGAGACGAGGGAAAAGCGGGGGCGGTTGTATGGCCGGCCCCGGTTTGCCGTCCGCAGGCTCAAACGCGATGGAACCTGATCGCTCTCGAGCAACAGGCGAGAAGCGCGCGGTTCAAGCGGAAAACGGGACTGCGGCGCAGTCCCGTTCAGGCACAACTTGAGTCAGCGATCGTTCTTGCGAAGCGCGGGTGACTACATGGCGAATCGTTCCGTCCACGGAGTCGCGGCCTTCAGCGCTTCATTCACATTGTTGATGTTTCTGACTCCCTCATCCTCCAGCCATTTCTCAAACGCCTTGGCGCCCTGCTTGGCATAGACGGGAATTCCGTCTTTCCAGGTCGCGCGGCCGCAGAGCACGCCATTGAATTTCGCTCCGGATTCGGCAGCCAGTTGGAGAGTCTCAATGAACACAGGATTCGATACGCCTGCCGAGAGATAAATGAACGGCTTGCTGGAGGCTTCCGCGGCATGACGGAAATGCTCAAGAGCCTGGGCGCGGGTGTACGCCGAAGCGCCCTTGCATGCCCTGGTTCCCTCCACATACTCCATCTGGATGGGGACTTCGACCTTCAACACGTCGACGCCATATTTCTCTTTGGTGAATTCGGCCATGGAGCCGCGGGTGATCTCCGGCTTCTTTCTTGCATACTCGATGGCCTTCTCGTCGCCGCCCTCCGCATCGTAGCCAACGAACTCCAGAAAGAAGGCGATATCGTTCGCCCGGCACTCATCGCCGATGCGCTCGATGAAGGCATGCTTGACGTCGTTGATTTCCTTTTTTTCGAAAGGGGTGTAATAGAGCAGCACCTTGACGCAGTCCGCGCCTTCCTGCTTCAGGCGGCGCACCGACCAGTGGTCGAGCAGGTCCGGCAGACGGCCCGGCTCCGACGCATCGTATCCGGTCTTTTCATAGGCCAGCAGGAGTCCCTTGCCGTTGCGCTTCTTGCAGGCAGGAAGGCCAAACTCCGGATCGAGCAAAATCGCCGACGCATGGCGCGTCAGAACTTGCGTCACGAGTTCTTTAAACTCCACCAGCGCGTGGTCGTCTACCTCGGAACCTCTTTCTTTGGCCAGCGACTTCTTCAGCGATCCGCGCTGATCCATTGCGGCGGCCGCAATCACGCCGCGCTCATCGGAGACGGCCTTCATACCGGCCAGTTTGCCGGGGGTAAGTTTCATCGTCATTGCACTCCTCTGGTCGATTCTGTTCCGACTATGATTCTACCGGCTTTTCCGTGCCGCATTCACAACTCGTATTCAGTTTCGTCAGGTTCAATCCATTACCTGGCCTGCGCAGCCGGCGAAACGAGGGAGAGCAGGAGCGATCGCTGGGCATGCATCAATTCCCGCGTTCCCTTCAGCGCCAGGTCAAGGAGCGCCAGGTGCTGTTCGCGGGAAAACGTGTTGTGCTCGGCCGTGGCCTGCACTTCGACCAGTTCGCCGCCCTCGGTCATCACAACGTTCATATCGACATCGGCGCGTGCATCTTCCTCGTAGGCGAGATCGAGCAGCGCAGAGCCCTCGACCAGGCCCACGCTGGTGGCCGCAATCAAAAAGCGCATGGGAGAACTGGCCAGCACTTTGGAAGCGACCAGCCTGTCGAGCGCGATCGCCAGCGCCGCAGCCGCGCCGGTGATCGCGGCGGTCCGGGTGCCTCCATCCGCCTGCAGAACGTCGCAGTCCAGAATGACGGTGCGCTCACCGAGCGCCTTCAGGTCCACAGCGGCACGCAGGGAGCGGCCAATCAGCCGCTGAATTTCATGGGTCCGTCCTCCCACCTTGCCGCGTTCACTCTCGCGCGCGGTGCGCGTCAGGGTAGCGCGGGGCAGCATGCCGTACTCGGCGGTGACCCAGCCCTGGCCCCGGTTGCGCAGCCAACCCGGGACGCCGTTTTCCACGGTGGCATTGCAGAGTACGCGAGTGTGGCCGAGCTCGATGAGCACAGAGCCCTCGGCGGTTGGAATGAAGCCGGGAGTGAAGCGAAGCGGACGAAGTTCATCGAGCGCACGGTCGCCGGGACGGAAATAGGGATGGGAAGCGGAAGACGCCATGGAGCTTCCATTGTAATGAAGCCGCGCGGAAGCGGGAGTGCGGGCCGGACCTGTCGTGGCCGCTCCTTGGCAAAAGCCGGACGGCGGCCGCGAGAGAACAAAAAGCATGGACGTTCCATTTTGAAACAGACTTCATTCCTTTGGTAACCCGAAGGGCCTGTGGCGGCCGCTTCCGCGCGATTGAAATCTTTAACTTGGAAGATAGTTCCAGTTCGGCACCTGGCCGGACGAAGCAGCGCAGGATGGGACCTTTTTTGCACGAAGACCGGGAAAGGGATTGCCCGAAACGGGAATGGCGCCGATAGAACAAACAGTTGGGAACGCACTGCCTATTCGTTGGAACGTCCTGGAAGGAGCACCGGCCGCCATGAAATCCGCCCCCCATCTTCTGTCCGAGAGAGAGGTATCGGAGCCGCGAACGAAGACAACGTATTCTGCCGCCAGTCTGCTCGCGCACGATGTACGCAACTGGCTGACGGTCCTGCACATGTATTGCGATCTGCTCGGGACCTGCGGGCAGCGAGACGCGCGATATCCAGAGTGGACCCGCGAACTATCGGCTGCGCTGCGGCGCGGCGAGGAACTGGTGGAATCGCTGCTCGAGCATGCCCAAGCTACGCACGGGCCAGAAGGGATGCTGCGCCGGACTTGTCTTGCGCCCGCGCATTCCCGCAAGGACCCTTCGGCGACCGGTTCCGCTGGCGGCAACCCTGTGGATTTGGCGGCCGCGGTGGCGAATCGATTGCCCACATTGCAGCGGATGGCCGGGCCCAGGATCCAGGTGAACCTGCAGGCGGAAAGCGGAGGAGCCCGCGCCGCCATTTCAGAAAGCGATTTCGATCGTATCCTCCAGAACCTGTTTCAGAATGCGAGGGAAGCCATGCCACAGGGCGGCCAGCTTGGGATTGAGCTTTCGCTGCTGCACACAGCGCGGGCGGGCGCGGAGGAACGGAGTTCCCGTATGGTGGTGCTCCGGATATCGGATACGGGCCCCGGCATCCCTTCCACTCTGCTTGACCGGATTTTTGAGCCTGGAATCTCGGGGAAAAAGATCTGCCCGCAGGACCGCACGGAGCACGGGCTCGGTCTCGCCGTCGTTCGCGATCTGACTCTGCGCGCCGGCGGCGCTGTACGTGTGCGGTCCCTTCCAGGCGGTGGCGCCTGCTTGGAAGTGGAGCTTCCCGCAGCGCGGGTTGTCTCTTCGCAAGCCACGGACGCCGCGCTTCCAGAATCGCGCGGGCGGGGAACGCGGCCACTCCGTGAAGGAGGCCGCGAGGATTGCGCGCCGCAGGCAATGGAACGCCCCGGCAGCTCCAGGCCGCCAGCGGGCGACACGCGTTTGCCCAGCCCTGCGGCCAAAGCCGGGGGAAGCACACGACGGAGTTTCCGCCCGCCTGAGAAGGGGGATAGCTCCTCGCCTGACTTTCCGGCCTCTCAAAATTGCTCTGCTACTTCGAAAGGAACCCGCGTAAGATGCTAACAACGGTCCGCATGTACTCCGATACTTCTTCTCTCCCCCCCACGGAGCGAACCAG
>JAJZJJ010000220.1 GCA_021810175.1 Acidobacteriota bacterium
CGTGCCTGCCAGAAGGTTTTGCGTACTTCGTCGGGGTTCTGGCGTCCGACGTCGGACTGGAAGAGCATCTGCATGGCAAGCTCACGGGCTTTGCGGCGTTTTCCGACCTGGGTCATGGGCGCGGTCCCGCGGTTTCGGAGGCGGATGCGATTTTACGGTGCAGGGAAACCATCTCGATGGCGGCCGCAGCAGCTTCAAATCCCTTGTTGCCGCTTTTGAGGCCGGCACGATCGAGCGCCTGTTCGAGGGAGTCGCAGGTGAGGACACCGAAGGAATGCGGAATGCCGGTTTCCTGCTGGGACTGTCCGATGCCGCGGGCCACCTCGTTGTAGATGGCTTCGTAATGGGCGGTTTCGCCGCGGAGGAGGCAGCCGAGGGTGACGACGGAATCGTATTGTCCGGTTTCGGCGAGCTGGCGGGCAGCGCCGGGGATCTCCCAGGAGCCGGGGACGCGGACAATGTGGATGTCTTCGCGACGAGCGCCGCTGCGGAGAAGGGCATCGAGAGCGCCCTGGAGCAGACGGTCCGTGATGACGGCGTTCCAGCGAGCGACGACGATGGCGAAGCGCATGCCGGAGGCGCTGAGATCGCCTTCGAGCGCGATGGCTTTGCCGCGCAGCGGATCCTGCCACTCCCAGAAGGCGACGGTGAAGCCGGGGATGGGCTCGACGGTGAAGAGGCGGGACTTCCAGTAGGTGTCCTCGGCAGGGGAGATGCGTGTCTCTGCGGCGTCGGCTCCGGCATTCTTTTCGAGCCACTGATGCGCGACCTGGTAGACGGCGTCGAGAGCGGTGACTTCGACGAGGAGATCGGTGTTGAGAGTAGGCGGCTCGCCATCGATGAGCTCAAGGTTGCCGATGGGAGCGAGGAAGGGCCGTCCGCGGCTGGCTTTTCCGGGTGCGCCTGGGTTCACATCCCAGTTGCGGCCCGGCTCGAAACCCAGCGCGGAAAAGAAGCTCACCAGCTCATCGAAGTGAGCCGCTGAGTGCACCGGGCGAATCGTTGTGATGCCTTTGATCATGATTTGAGGGTATCCGATTTTGGGGGATTGGTGGATGCCGAAGAAGCGCCGCGGCCGTGGCATGCGGAGATGGGTGAGCAATGAAAAGGCGTGGAACCGTGGATCGATTGATCCCCAGTTCCACGCAAAAGGAGCATGTGCTCCGTGAAGGCTGTTTGAACGACTAGCGGTGCGCGTGGTTGGCTGAACCGGCAGCCGTCAGTTCGAAGTCGCTTTCCTGCGGAAAGGTGTTATGCGGCGCGCTGTCCTGAAAGTCGGTGGGTTCACCGCTGTGGATGCGCATGCTGTAGAAGGAGCGATATACGAAGATCAGGGAGACCAGGAAGAATACTCCGGCCAGCACATGAGTCAGGACGGGGTTGGTGCTGGAGATCTTGACGGCCAGTTCGACGGCGAGGAGGCCGAAGAGCGTGGTGAACTTGATGACCGGGTTGAGGGCAACGGCAGCGGTGTCCTTGAAGGGGTCGCCGACCAGGTCGCCGACGACGGTGGCCTCATGGAGAGGAGTTCCTTTTTCGTGGAGGTCGACTTCGACGATCTTTTTAGCGTTGTCCCAGGCGCCCCCGGCGTCCGCGAGGAAGATGGCGGCATAGAGACCGAAGGCGGCGATGGAGATCAGATAGCCGATGAAGAAGAAGGGATCGAGGAAAGCGAAGGCCAGCGCGGCAAAGAAGAGCGAGATGAAGATGGTGAGCATTCCGCTCTGAGCGTAGCGGGTGCAGATGCCGACGACCTTCTTGCTGTCCTCGGTGGAGGCTTTGTCGGCGCCCTCGATGTGGATGTTTCTTTTGATGAATTCGACGGCACGGTAGGCGCCGGTGGTGACGGCCTGGGTGGAAGCGCCGGTGAACCAATAGATGACAGCTCCGCCGGTGATGAGCCCGAGCAGGAAGGGAGCGTGGAGGAGGGAGAGCTTGGAGACGTTGGTGGTGAGGGAATTGGTGAGCGCCATGATGGTGGCGAAGATCAAAGTGGTGGCGCCGACGACAGCGGTGCCGATGAGCACGGGTTTGGCGCTGGCCTTGAAGGTGTTGCCCGCGCCGTCAGCGGCTTCGAGCATCTTTTTGGCGCTTTCGAAGTCGACGCTGACGCCGTACTGGCGTTTCACCTCGTCACGAACGCCGGGCTGCGTCTCGATGAGGGAGAGCTCGTAGATGGACTGCGCGTTGTCGGTGACAGGGCCAAAGGAATCGACCGCGATGGTGACGGGCCCCATTCCGAGGAAGCCGAAGGCGACCAGTCCAAAGGCGAACATGGGGGCGGCGAGGATGACGTTGTCGAATCCGAAGGTGCTGACGCCATATCCGAGGGCCATGAGGGCGATGACGGCGAGGCCCAGGTAGTAGGAGGAGTAGTTGCCGGAGACGAAGCCGGAAAGGAGGCCGAGCGCGGCACCGCCCTCTCTGGCCGAGGCGACGACTTCCTGCACGTGGCGGGCCCTGGTGGAGGTGAATACCTTGACCAGCTCGGGAATGAGCGCTCCGGCGATGGTTCCGCAAGAGGTGATGGTGGCAAGTTTCCACCAGAGGGTTGGATCTCCGCCGAGACTGGACAGGAGGGCCCAGGTGACCGGATAGGTGATGGCGATGGTCACGGCGCAGGTAATCCAGACGAGCGATGTGAGCGGGGCCTCGAAGTTCATTTCTTTGGCGCGGCTGTATTTCGCGCGGGCGAGCATTCCGTTGATGTAATAGCCTCCAACGGCGGCCACGAGCATGGCCACGCGCACGGCGAAGAGCCAGACGAGAAGCTGGACGGCAGTGACCGCGCCCCTGGCGCCGAGCATGATGAAGGCGATGAGCGCGACCTGGACAACGCCGTAGGTCTCAAAGCCATCGGCGGTGGGGCCGACGGAGTCGCCGGCATTGTCGCCGGTGCAGTCGGCGATGACACCGGGGTTGCGGGCATCGTCTTCCTTGACGTGGAAGACGATTTTCATGAGGTCGGCGCCGATGTCGGCAATTTTGGTGAAGATGCCGCCGGCCAGGCGGAGAGTGGCGGCGCCGAGGGACTCGCCGATGGCGAATCCGATGAAGCACGGCCCGGCGTAGTCGCCGGGAACGAAGAGGATGATGACGAACATCATCAGCAGCTCAATGGAGATGAGCATCATGCCAATGCTCATACCGGCCTTGAGGGGAACGCTGAAGGTGCGATAGGGATTGCCGCCGAGGGAGGCCCATGCGGAGCGCGAGTTGGCGAGGGTATTTACGCGGATGCCGAACCACGCGACGAAATAGCTGCCGGCCATGCCGAGCACGCTGAAGGTGAGGATGATGGCCACGCGCAGGGCGCTGAAGTGAAGCAGGAGTGCGAAGTAGGCCAGGATGACGACGGCGATGAAGGACCAGAGAAGGAGCAGGAATTTGCCCTGATTGATGAGGTAGGTCTTGGAGGTTTCCCAGATCAGCTCCGAGACTTCCTTCATGGAGCGGTGGGCGGGCAGGACCTTGAGATGGGAATACATGAAGAGGCCGAAGACCATGCCCATGATGCAGAACAGCGGTCCGAAGAGAAGCAGATGATGGCCGTTGAGACCGAAGAAGGTCACCTGGGTCATGTCCGGCAGCTTGAGACTGGCTTCGCTGCCAGCGGGTTCCGCCATAGCCATGCCTGGAGCGAGAAGGAGCAGCATGGCCGCGATGCCGGAATATTTTGTCCAGCGGCGGGAAGAGAGATTCCGGATACGGCTGCCGACGGAGTGGCGGTTTTGGACAGCGATGGGCTGCAGGGCAGACGAGCCGGATTTTGCACCGGACACCTGCCTGGTGAAGAACCAGGCGACAGCGAGCGACAGAGCGCTCACTGGAAGAAGGAACGAAATCCAGACTGTGACCGGCACAAAGCCTCCCCGACAGCTTGTTTCGCTCTCCGGGACGCCCCCTGCCGGCTCTGCGCCCAATCCACGGGAACACTGGAACATAGCAGAGAGATAGAGTGCGCGATGTGACGGCAGACACAGGAGTGCCGCGTGGAAGAGACTGGATGGGGCGCGGAATCCAAATTGGGACGCGGTTCCGTTCCGGAATGCGGGACGGAGGGATTCAGCGCACCAGGGCAACATCCAGAAAACGCGGGCCATGGACGCCGCGGATGCGGGTCATCTCGATGTCGGCAGTGGCGGAGGGTCCGGAGATGAACGTGATTGGCATGGTGGAAAAGGGTGCGAGGCGGTCAAAGGCTTCGGGTACGGTTTCGACGACCTGCTCGGCGCGCACGATGCAGAGATGTCGATCGGGAAGGAGGGTGAGACGCCGCGCGCCTTCGCCGGGCCCGTGGGTGAGGACGATGCTGCCGGTGGCGGCGATGGCAACGGTACAGCGGGTGAGTATGCCGTCGCAGTCGTTGAGGTCGGCGCGGTCCGCATCGCGCTCGGGGAGGAATCTGAAATCGGGCGGCAGCAGCTCGGGCGGAAGGCCGTCGGCGGAGATCACTTTGCGCTGGCCATTGGCGCGCAGAATTGCGGCGATGGCTGAGCTGAGAGAAGCGGTGCCGGTTTCGACCACGTTGGCGTCGTAGTCGCGGAGGCGCTCGACGAAGAGCCGCAGGCGGGAGTCAGGATCGAGGCTGCCGGTGCGGAGATAGGTGCGCTGGATCGCCTCGCGCTCACGCTGGGCGTCGCCGGAGGCGGGGCCGATGGAGTTGCGAATGCGTGAGAGGATCGCCTCGCGCGTGTCAGTCATGGGGGGCCTCTGCTTTTCGTGGGGAGAGTTGCGCGTCAGTCCGAGGGCCGCGCTGCTTCCACCATTCGCGGAAGGTCTGTTGCGGAAGGGCGCGCAGGTCGCGGACTTTGGTCCAGTTGCCGAGCATGCCGGGGAGGTTGCGCATCCATCCGTCGCGTTCCATGGGCCACTGGCCGATGCGGGCGAGGCGCTGCGCGGCCTCGTAGCGGGTGCGGCTGGTGAAGACGGCGGCGATGGTTTTCATGGCGAGGGATTCAGGGTCGAGGGCCGGTTTCTGCTCGCGCACGACGCGTCCGCGCAGGTGGATGAGGACTTCGGGGATGTTGATTTTGACGGGGCAGACTTCATAGCAGGCGCCGCAGAGCGAGGAGGCGTAGGGGAGAGACTGGGCGTGGCGCATTTCGAGCAGCTGCGGAGTGAGGATGGCTCCGATGGGGCCCGAATAGCTGGAGCCGTAGGCCAGGCCGCTGGTCTGGCGGTAGACGGGGCAGGTGTTGAGGCAGGCGGCGCAGCGGATGCAGTGCAGGGTTTCGCGGGCGTCGGGATCGGCGAGGACGCCGGTGCGGCCGTTGTCCATCAGGACGATGTGAAAGTGTCGCGGGCCGTCGCCGGGATGGACTCCGGTCCAGAGGGAATTGTAGGGGTTCATGCGCTCGCCGGTGGCGGAACGCGGCAGCAGCTGGAGGAAGACCTCCAGGTCCTGGAAGGTGGGGACAATTTTCTCGATGCCGGCGAGGGAGATGAGCACGCTGGGGAGGGTGAGGCACATGCGGCCGTTGCCTTCCGATTCGACGATGCAGACGCCGCCCGTTTCGGCGACGAGGAAGTTAGCGCCGCAGACGCCGATGTTTACGTGCATGAATTTTTTGCGCAGGTAGGTGCGCGCGGCGGCAGTGAGATCCTCGGGACGGTCGCCGAGATCGGGCAGATTCATCTTCTCGCGGAAGATTTCGCGCACCTGGGTGCGATTTTTGTGGAGCGCGGGGACGACGATGTGCGAGGGCTTGTCGTGACCAAGCTGAATGATGAGTTCGGCCAGGTCGGTCTCGTGCGCGCGGATGCCTTCCTGGGCGAGCGCCTCGTTGAGGCGCGTCTCGTCAGAGGTCATGGTCTTGATCTTGATGACCTCCTGGCCGCCGTAGTGGCGCACGAGTCCGGCGACGATGCGGTTGGCTTCGTCGGCGTCGGCGGCCCAGTGGACGTGTCCGCCGGCG
>JAJZJJ010000221.1 GCA_021810175.1 Acidobacteriota bacterium
TGTGAGCTGTAGCGGGACGGTCCTGAAGGATCTTCGTCGCCGGTCATTGCGAAATACTCGGCGCGCATGGCAGCCAGCAGCAACGCCAGCGGGTCACGTACTCGCAGAGCTACGCCGCCCCCGCCCGGCATGGACAAGACAGCATCGCCCGCGCCGCGCCGCGCCTCAAGCTTTTTCAGACGTGCGTCAAAGTTGTGTGATCGAATCATCTGCCGTGCCCTCCAGTGCGGCAATGCGCCGCTCCAGGTTCTCGTGTTCGTCAGCCCGCAGCGCCAACTCCAGAAGCCCTCGCGCCGCCATTGCCCGCGCTCCTGGTGCCGCCTCAGCGTCCCCGGCCACCGCCGCCAATACGTCAACGGCCTTTGCCGACTCAGAGCGCAGCTTGCTTGTGGCCTGACGGAGCATCCCCCCTTTGCTTCCTCGAACTGCCGGCGGAAACCTTCATGCTTCTGCCAGCGGAGCAAACTCCGTTCACTGACGCCGACTTGCTCCGCCGCCGCGCGCAAGCTGGAAGTTGACAAAATGGCGATGATCGCCTGCTCGTGCAGTCGTGTCTTTCCGCGCTGGTGTCGGTTCCTGTCGTCTGCTGCCATTGCGTCCGCCTTTGCTCACATCCTGCCAGCGTCCGCGTCGGATGCAACCCGATTAGCACGGATGCGGTGCAGGCATTCAATCGGCAGACGCTGCCGCAGATTCCGCCCCGGCCAGTCCACCAGCGCCTCACCGCGCCTGGAGGTGAGAAAGATACCGATGCCCTCGTATTCGCAGCCTGAAATGTCTACGCGGTCACCTTGTCGAAATGTCATCGTGTCTCTTCCTTTCATGCACTCACCTGCTCGGCAAGCAGAGATGCGGGGGTATTTCGATGCTGCATTTTCATATAGTTGCCTCCGTGTTATGTGAAAACTGCGGGGACTTTTGCGGGAACTGTGGGGCAATATCTCGCTTTCCGATGGCCCTCCCGCCTTTGCAGGGCTTCGCCCGCTGGCACCCTCCGACAGCACAATGCCAGTGCGGGAACGGATGCCGCCGGAAAGTCATCGAAGCGCCGTGAAGGGGGCAGCGCCAGCGGGAAGGGATCATTGCAGCATCCCCCCATCGTCGCCCTCGGATGACGGGTTGTGACGGGTTGCCCCGTTATCACCGTTACGCGCGCGCGCGTGACGCGGATAATAGCCAGACCCGTCATCATCCGTCATTCGATCCTGAATCAGCCGGATTCCCTCGAATCCACGGCCCCGAGTCATCCGCTTCTGCTGGTAGCCCCGCGCCGTCAGATTCTCCGAGAATCGCTTCTGCGACCCCACAAACTCGCCGTTGATTTCGGCCCATGACTTCCAATCGGAGAACAGCAAGGTAGCCGACTCCCACACCCCATCCTTCATTTCGGTGCGATCTTCCAGCCAGCGGGCAAGCGCATCTTCCGCGTTGAAGTAATCCTTTGTCGCCTCACAGACCGAAGCGGGAGCACTCAAACCCTCACGCTGCCAGGCGAGACAGCCATCAACAGCCCATGCGAGGATGCCGGGCCATTCGGCGCGAAGTTTCTCCGTCAGTTCGGCGTCACGTTCCGATGGCGGAATGGTCACCGTGAACGGCAGCAGATTGAAACGACGCCGCATCGCCTCATCCACGGTACGCAATCCGGGTTTGTGGTTTCCCGCGATCAGCAGCTTGAAAACCGGGGTGAACTCGAAGAAGTCCTGGCGCATATATCGCGCTGCGATCCGATCACCTCCGGTCAGCGCCTTCAGCTTCGATTCGGCCCAGCGCCTGCCATCCTCTGTTTCAACGGCGCAGACGATACGCGCCCCCTGTAGCCCCGCCAGGTCTGTAGGGTGATTCTGGTTTTTCGAGTCGATGAACGTCTCTACCGGAGCGGTTCGCGCATAGCTGCCCATCAGCCCGCAGATCGTATTCAGGAAGACTGATTTTCCATTTGCGCCGGTTCCATAGAGAAAAAACAGAGCGTGCTCGCGTGTCACACCAGTCAGAGCGTAGCCGCACATCCGCTGCATGAAAGCCTGCAATTCCGCATCCCCGGCAGTGATGCGGGCGAGGAATTGCAGCCAGGTAGAGCACCCCACGCCGGGAGCAACGGCGGTTGATTTTGTCTGGTAGTCTTCGCGTCTCCCCGCTCGCAGCTCTCCGGTTCGCAGATCAATGATTCCGCCTGGAGTGTTCAGCAGCCAAACATCGGCGTCCCATTGCTCAAGGCTTGCCGCGTGGCGGCGATCCGCGCGGGCCAGCCGCTCCACAGCCGCAACCGTTTGGGCAGACGCAATCCTCGTGGCGAGTCTTTCGTCCTCGCAGTCCGCGCTCTCTGCCCGGCAGACCTTGCGGGCCAGATCGTAGACACTTAGGGTGTCGTCACCCTTCCATACCGCACCGTTCCATGCGCTCCAGCGCCCCCATGCGGCTGTGTATCGCAGGTCTTCGCCGTAACGCTCGGTGAACTTCAGCGCCAGCGCATCATCGGCGTATTGAGCAGGCCGGGAGCCTTCCGCCTGGGATTCATCGTTCGGATACCGCGCGGGAATGTCGCGGGCGATGCTCCGCACCTTTTCATCCGGCAAGGGTGGGAAACACTTCGCCATGTTCTCAGCGATCAGCGCCGCCTCTATCGCCTCCGGCGTCATGCCCCGCCTGTGCATCGATCCGGCAAGGGATACAAGGCGATTCGTGCGCCCGCCTTTGCCGATTGCCTCAGCCGTCACAGCGCCCCGCCCTGCTGCGCTTTGGCCCGCCTGTGCGCCCGCTGGCACGCGGGCGAGGATCAGGGCCAGCAGCCACGCCGGACACGCTGGAAGGGGCAAGGAATCGTCGGCGTAGTGATATTCATGGCCGGACGGATGGACGCTGGGCGGTATGACGATGTAGGAATCTCGCCCCCGCACGTCGATACCTTCGGCGGGGTAATTCGTTCCCGGCCTCACGTCCGCATCGGCGGGCCATGCGTACAGCAGTTGATACCCCCGCGATGTGACATTGCACAGCCCTTCGGGAACCGCGCCGTGCTCGTCTTCGAGCCTCTGCATCGCGTCTGGCTCATCCACATCGACGGCAAAGAAGCCGGAATCCGGCCCGCAGACTGCGCCCCAATTGCAGCCGGAATACTCCCGCTCCCATTCCTCAAGCTGTGCAGGGTCGGACGTGGCGCGATGCTGCCATTCCCCGAGATACGGCTTCTTGGACTTTGGCAGGAGAGGATGCAGCCGCCAGCCCCGGCGCGCAGCCGTCTGGATTTCGGGCCGGAGCGTCACAGCGCGCCTTTCTGCCTGTGCGTCGGATAGGCGCAGATAGTGAAACCGCACATTGCGGATGGGTTAGCAATTTCAGTCCGCGCGGGAACGGGGGAAACTGCGGGTATCAAGGTCACTGGCGCGGCTCCAGTGCAGGAACCTCGGAACTTTCGATCAGCTTGTCGATAACCGATTCCTTGAACCTGATGTTGCGCCCCAGCTTCACATGGTCGATTTCTCTGCGCCAAACCTTCTGGCGGATTGTTGCGGGCTTCCAGCCCGTTACCCTGGCGACTTCATCCACCGTCAGCAATCGAGTCACAGGATGTACTCCTTTCGCCTCAAATTGTCTTGACAGTAACTCGATTGCATTGATATATACAGTACAACGTTTATGTCAACGCGCCGATTTCACGCTGAAAAGTACACGCTCCCGGTTGCAGCCGTCCTCACGGTTCGGGAGCAGTGGCGGCCATCCGTGAGCAGGTCGGATGATCCCGTCTTTTCATTCACACGCAGCCGCGACGCCGGGGATGCGCGCCACAGCGCAGACGCCTTTGACGTGCGCCGCGATTTCCTTTCGATCCGCTCGCCAGAAGATGCACTCTATTTCTTCGCTCGGTACGGGCCATTTCAATTCAAACCAAACAACACGTCTGCAACAAAGGAAAGCCTTGCGGTACGCGCGGAACCCATCGCCTGGAGCTGGCTGATGCAAACCCAGCAAGACTTTGCGGAATGTCTGTTGGCAGAAGGGATTCCCGTTAAAAAAGCATGGCTGTACGAGTTTGTGTTCGCCCGCCCGCTGTCGCTGGACGTGCCTTTTCGCGCCGTTTCTCCCCAGCCGTCGAAACGCCAAGACCCCCCGCGCCTCACGGACAGCCTTGAGGATGCGGCAATCGCGCCATGCGCGGATGTGGTCGACGCACTCCGCGCCAGCGTCTTTCTCAGCCGCATGAGGGGGTTCCAATGGTCCCGATGTGCGCGGAGAGGATGCGAACAGTTATTCGAGCAAACAACGCGACGGCGAAAGCTCTATTGCACTCCCGAATGCGCGCATCTTCAGGCGGTGAACGATTACAACGCCCGGAGGAAGACGGCGCCCGGCACAGAGAACCACAAGAAAGGAAGGTAATCGTGAGTATCTATCGACCAAAAGGCAGCAAAGTATGGGTCATGGATTTCATGTTTCACTCGCAGCGCATCCGTGAATCAACGGGGATGACGAGCAAGACGCGGGCGAAGGAAGTCTATGAAAAGCGCAGGCAATCGTTAAAGGACGGTACCGCCGGAATCCGCCGCCAGTCTCGCCCGGACCTGCTCAACACCGCCGCTGCGGAATGGCAGCAATCGAAGCAATTGAAGTGGTCCCCCAAAATGCGCGACATTGCAAAGTGTTCGCTGGCTCACTTGCTGCCCGTCATGGGCAAGCGGTTGCTTGTGGATATTGAGGCACGCGACGTTGCAAAGTATCAGGCCGCACGCCTTGCAGAGGGGGCAAGCAACCGCACGGTCAATATCGAAGTGGGTTTGCTGCGCCAGATCATGCGTAAGTATGGTGCCTGGGCGCGAATTCAGCCGGATGTAACGATGCTCCCTGAGCGGCAGGACGCCGGTTGCGCGCTCTCCGCCGAACAGGAGCACAGCTTGCTTCTGGAATGTGGCCGGTCACCATCGCGCGCTCTGCTGCCCTTTGTAACGCTGGCGCTCGAAACCGGAGCACGGTATAACACGATTCGCACCCTGCAATGGGGCAATATCGACTTTGCGAATCGCTGCCTGAAGTTTGGCAAGGATAAGACAGCATCGGGAACCGGGCGCACCGTCCCCCTGAATCAGCGGGCGATTGAAACTCTGAAGTTTTGGGCGCAGGAATTCCCTACCCGCCACCCTTCGCATTACGTCTTCCCTTCCGAGTTGTACGGCCTGCATGGGAGCAAAGGAACCTTCGGCGGAAAGGTCCAGCGGTACGGATTCGACCCGGCAAAACCCATCGGTACGATTCAATCAGCCTGGGAGAGTGCAAAGAAACGCACGCAGCGCCACTGCCCCAACTGCAAGGAAGGGACTCTGGTGGACGCGGAGAAAAATGCGGCTGGGTACGTCTGCGAAGCCTGCCAATTCGAGACGCCGGAACTGCCGCGCGGATTGTCCGGCGTGAGATTTCACGATTGCAGACATACGGCTGTCAGCCGCATGATTTCGGCCCGTGTTCCCATACCCATGATTGCGAAGATCGTAGGGTGGTCCTCAAGCACAATGGCGAAGATGGCCGCGCGGTATGGTCACTTCGGAATTGAAGAGCTACGCAGCGCAGTCGAGTCCATCAGTTCCGCCGCAAAAACGGAAATTGCTGGGGGGTACCCGCAAAATCCCCCGCAGTCGCACCCCTCCGGGGAGGGGAGAATCAACTAAGCTGTTGATTTGAATGGTGGGCAGTGAGGGACTCGAACCCCCGACTTCCTGCTTGTAAGGCAGGCGCTCTAACCAGCTGAGCTAACCGCCCCACCGTGGCGCAGACGTCCAGCCCTGATTTTAGCAGCGATGGAGATTCGGCCGGGATCAGGCGGCCTGGGGGCTGTCTCCGGGCTGCTGAGCCTCGGCCAGGAGCGTGCGGACCTCGTCGTCGGTGGTCTGATCGAATTGGCGATAGAACTGGCCGACGGCGAAG
>JAJZJJ010000222.1 GCA_021810175.1 Acidobacteriota bacterium
GGCCTTCGCCAGCGCTTCCCAGCGCTCGCCGAACTTTCCGGCGGAAAGCACCAGCACGCGGTCTCCGGGCGAAGTCAGATTCGAAACCGCCGCTTCCATGGCCCCGGTACCCGAAGAGGCCATCAGCAGCACATCGTTTTTGGTCCCCACAAAGGTTTTCAGCTGTCCCAGCACGCGTTCGTAGAGGGCACGAAACTCGGGCGTACGGTGGTGGATATCTGCGGCGGCCATCGCGAACTGTGCGGCAGGCAACAGTGGCGTCGGTCCCGGCGTAAACAACCTGGTTTTCCGGATCATTATGGCGTCTCCCTCGCCTTCATTCTAGCCGTCATATCCGTTCCGCCGTTTCTTCATATAATTGAAGGTTTGGGAGCTTTTCACGATGGATCTCGTCAAGCAAATCGATCGCGACATGATCGCCGCCATGAAGGCGCGCGACACCGATCGCACCTCCGTTCTGCGCATGGTGAAATCGGCGCTGAAAAACCGCGAAATCGAGAAGCGCGCGCCGCTGACGGATGCCGAGGCGCAGCAGGTTCTCACCACCCTCATCAAGCAGCGCCGCGAGTCCATCGAGCAGTTTCAGAAGGGCAACCGCCCCGAGCTGGCCGCGAAGGAAGCCGGCGAGATTGTCGTCATCGAGGGCTATTTGCCGAAGAACCTCGGCGAAGACGAGCTGAAGAAGATCGTCGACGAGGTTCTTGCGGGAAGCAGCTTCGGCCCGCGCGACATGGGTCCGGCAATGAAAGCCGTCCAGGCGCGGATTCAGGAGACGGGCCAGCGCGCCGATGGGCGGCAGGTCAGCGAGCTCGTCAAGGCGCGGCTGGCGCAGTAACCGGTTCAACCGCTGCGCAGCCGTGGGGCCGGAGACTCCGCGGTTGCGCGCTCTTACTGCCGATCCGGCACCACCCGCACAAATGTCCCATCGGGCAGTTCGCCCTCAATCAGGTGAACCACCCCACCCTTCACGTAGCCCTTCACCACGCGGGAATCGCCCGGCGCCGCATTCTGCGCTGCGTTGTGCCCGGGCGCGGGTCCCGGAGCCGGTCCCACGCGCGGGCGCCCCATGCCCTTGTCCATCGCCAGATTCGCCAGCCGGTCGGCGTTTTTGTTCTTCCCGCGCAGCACATGCTCGATTCGGAAGCCGTCCAGCCGCGACTCCCGCCGCTTTGCCTCTTCGTACAGCGGGCGCAGATCGGGGCTGTTTACCCGGTATTTGCCCTGCATCTGCTTCACCATCAGCTCGGAATCGGCGATGACGCGCAGGCGTCCATAGCCGGACTTCAGCGCATACTCCAGCGCCGCCAGCAGCCCGGAATACTCGGCCACATTGTTGGTGGTTTTGCCCAGATACTCGCTCAGCTCGGCCAGCTTTTCGCCCTTCGCGCCCTCTATGTAGACGCCGAACCCCGCCGGCCCGGGATTACCGCGCGATCCGCCGTCGCAATAGGCGGTGATCCATTCGCCGCCGCGCGATCCGCCGGAACGCCGCTCCAGATGGTCCTTCGCGCTGTGTTCCGATCCGCCTTCGCCAAACAGGCTGCCCATATCTCTCTCCCGCATCATCTTCCAAGTGTAATGATCCCCGGCGGCGCGTCTTCCACATCCGCGCTCCCGGCAGGCTTCCGGCATGGGAACATAAACATCGGAACCCTCGTCCCGCTATGAAAGCCCCCGGCATGAACCTGCTCAGCCTGCTCCAGACCACCTTCGGATTTCCCGCCTTCCGCGAGAATCAGGAAGCGGTCTGCCGCGCCGTCGCCGAGGGCCGCGATGTTCTGCTGGTGATGCCCACCGGAGCCGGCAAGAGCCTGTGCTACCAATTGCCCGCCATCGCCCGCGGCGGCGCAGCCCTGGTCATCAGCCCCCTGATCGCGCTCATGGACGACCAGGCCGCCCGTCTGGCTGCGGCCGGGCTGCGCGTCGCACGCATCCATTCCGGGCTTTCCCGCGACGATGCCCGCCAGGCCTGCCGCGATTATCTCGACGGCAGCCTGCAGTTCCTCTTCATCGCGCCGGAACGGCTGCGCGTTCCCGGCTTTCCGGAGATGCTGGCGAAGCGGAAACCGGCGCTGATCGCCGTCGACGAAGCCCACTGCATCTCTGGCTGGGGCCACGATTTCCGCCCCGACTACCGCACCCTGGGCGACTGGCTGCCGCTGCTGCGCCCCGCGCCGATCATTGCTCTCACGGCTACGGCCACGCCTACCGTGCAGCGGGATATCGTGACGCAGTTGCGGCTCGCAGATCCCGCCCTCTTTGTTCATGGATTCCGCCGCGACAATCTCGCCATCGAGGTCGTCGAGCTGTCCAAACCGCGCCGCCCTGAATTCATCCAGAATTTTCTGCGGCCTTCCGCCGCGCGCCCGGCCATCGTCTACGCGCCGTCGCGCAAAGCCGCCGAGGATCTGGCCGCCCAGTTGGCGCAGCACTTTTCCGCCGCGGCTTATCATGCGGGGCTCGATCCCGGCACGCGCGAGCGGGTGCAGCGCGCCTTCCTCGGCGATGAGCTGGAGGTGGTCGTCGCCACCATCGCTTTCGGCATGGGCATCGACAAGCCCAATATCCGCACGGTCCTCCACGCCGCGCTGCCCGGCTCCATTGAGGCCTTTTACCAGGAGATTGGCCGGGCCGGCCGCGATGGCCTGCCCTCCCGCGCCATCCTGCTGCACAGCTTCGCCGACCGCCGCATCCACGAAAGCTTCTTTTCCCGCGATTACCCTCCGGTCGAGGAGCTGGACCGCGTGGCCCGCGCGCTTGCGGGGGAATATCAGCCGCCCGAAGCGCTGCTGGAGCGCCTGAAGCTGGACCCTGAGACCCTGAGCCGGGCCATCGACAAGCTAGCCTCCCAGGGAGCGGCCCAGATCGCCCTCGACGGCAGCGTTCGTCTCACCGGCGTCTCCGGCTGGCATGCGGGTTACAGCGCCCAGCTGGCCCATCGCCGCGCCCAGCTGGACAGCATGATCGCCTTTGCGGAGACGGCGCAGTGCCGCATGTCCGCTTTGGTCCGCCATTTTGGAGACAGCGCCGGCGCCAGCCGCCTCTGCGGGCACTGCGACTTCTGCGCACCGCAGGCAACGGTAGCGCGCAAATTTGTCGAACCCACCCCCGCTCAGGAGCGCGACCTCCGCGCCATTTTGCGCACTCTGGAAAGCGGACCCCGCGGCATCACCCGGCTGGTTACCGAATCCGGGTTGTCCGATCGGCAGGCGTGCGACGCGCTGCTCGACGGCCTGGCCCGCGCCGGTCTTGTCACCATCGCGTCGGATACATTCACCAATTCCGAGGGCCGCGAAGTCGCCTGGCGCAAAATCGCGCTGACGGCTGAGGGCTACACGGCGGTTACCGGCCCACTCGGCGTCCTTCTTCCCGACGAACCGGGGCCCGTATCCGCCAAAAAGACTTCCAAAGCCGGGAAAAGCCGTTCCGCGCCGGGGGAATCCGATCCGGCTGCGCTGACGCCGGCCCAGGCCGAGCTGGAATCGCGCCTGCGCGTCTGGCGCAGGGACGAGGCTGCCAAAGCCGGCAAACCAGCCTTTTTCGTCCTCACGGATGCCGCTCTGCGCGCCGTGGCATCCAGGGCGCCCCGCACCATTCCGCAGCTCCTGGAGGTTGCCGGTATTGGTCCACGGAAGGCCGATACTTACGGGGCGGCCATCTGTGCCCTCTGCCGCGATCAACCGCGGGCGTGATACCCTGGAGGCGACTGGTGGGGGAGGGAATTCCGTCTCTCTCCGCCGCTTTATATGGACGAAATGGCAGCTGGTAACGATTTTTCCCCATCCTCTGCTCACAGAGGGCCTCCGGCTGCGTCTATTTCTATGCAGCCCCCTGCAACCCACGCGACAGGAGCCCCAATGCCTGCTGATGCGCTTCGATTTCTTTCCCCGAGCAGCCCTCGCATACAATCCTCGCGTATGGCCACCCGCACCTCAGGCCCGATTCGCGAAAATCTGCACGAAACCGATCTGATTCGCGAAGCTCAGGCAGGTTCCCGCACAGCCTTTGACACTCTCGTGCGTCAATATGATCAGGCGGTGCTGAGGCTGGCCATGCACCTGACCGGATCCGAGCAGGACGCGCAGGATATTCAGCAGGAAGCGTTCCTGAAGGCCTACCGGTACCTCGGCAACTTCCGCTTCGAGTGTTCGTTTTATACGTGGATCTACCGGATCGTCACCAACCTGTGCCTCGATCATCTGCGCCGCCGCAAGGCCCGCCGCGAGGACCAGGCGGTGGTGATCGACTCCTCCGGCGAGGAGATGGATCTGCTCACCAATGTCTGCGACGACCGGGCCGGAGCGAATCCCGCCCGCGAGCTGGAAAGGAAGTATCTGGGGCAGCGGATTATGCTCGCGCTCGACGACCTGACACCCCGCGAACGGATGGTTTTCGAGCTGAAGCATTACCAGGGCCTGCGGCTCCGGACGATCGGCGAAATGCTGAACACTACGGAAGAAACGGCGAAGAATACCCTCTTCCGCGCAACCAAGAAACTACGGGCAAAGCTGGCCGAACTGCGTTAGACAGGGCCACGGGACCAACACGGGCGTACGACCCGGAATCGAATTTTCAGAGGCAAGTGAGGCATCGACTCCGTCATGAACTGCGAACTGGCACAGGAAGACATCGTCCTGGCCTCGTACGGTGAGCTCCCAGACGAACGCGTCCATCAACTCGAGCAGCACCTTGCGGAATGCGCAGGCTGCCGTGCGGACATGGAAGCCGTCGCGGCGCTGCAGAAGGCGCTGGAGGCCGCACCGGTTGCCGAGCCTTCTCCGAGCCTGCTGGCTCGCACGCGGCTCCGCCTGGACGAGGCGCTCGACGAAATGCCCCATGGCGGATTCCTTCTCCGCCGCTGGCAGAGCTTCCGTCGCGGCGTCTCCAGCCTGGGGCATGCTCCGGTCATGGCTTCCGCCCTGCTGGTCTTTGGTTTCGCCGGTGGTGTGTTTGGCGGCTACCACGTAGCCCTTCGCCACCTTGCCGCCGTGCATCCCGGAACCGTCCAGGATGCTGCGACCACCGTTCCCGTTCTTGCCAGGCTCAGCGATGCTCAGGTGGCCGGCATCAGCAATATCACCGTAGACCCCGAATCCCAGAGCATCGAAGTTAGCTTCGATCGGCTGGTTCCCGAAACAGTATTTGGCACCGTTGCCGATCCGCAGATCCGGAAGCTGCTGGTGCTGGGCACGGTCAGCGGCGCCAACCCCACGGTCCACGACACCTCCGTCTCTCTGCTGGCCAGAGAATGCCACGACCGCCGCGAATGTGCCGGCGGCCCCGTCCGGGACGCTCTGATGGCTGCGCTTCGCTACGACAAGGATGCGGCCGTCCGGCTGAAGGCGCTCTTTGGCCTGGAACCCTACATCACGGTCGATACCCGCGTCCGCGATGCGGTACTGGAAGCGCTGCTCAACGATCCCAATGCCGGCATTCGCTCCCAGGCGATCACCCTTCTGGCGCCGGTGGATGCCGACTCCAGCGTGCGCGACGTCCTGCAGACGGTCGCCACCCAGGACAACGACGCTTCTATCCGCAATATCTCCCGCCAGTTCCTGGAACAGGTTTCGCAGATGCAGATTCAGTAACGCCGCCCGCACGGTTTTCCGCACAGTGGAAACCCTGCGGGTTGCGGTTGACCAGCGGCATTTGTTGTTCGTCAGACATGCAGGCAGAAAAGGCCAGTTCTCAATGATCTATTGTCCACGGCCGTTCATGAAGCGTGTTTCTGCCGCGGTGCTTGCCGGTTCGCTTGTCGTGGCGCCGCACCTCCTGGCCGAACAGCATCTCCCCGTTTTTTCCCATGATCAGCCGATCCTCGCGCATTCCCAGGGCTACCTCGGCGTGGACGTCCGCGACATCGGCACCGCGCGAGCTTCCCAGCTGCACCTGAAAAGTACGCGCGGC
>JAJZJJ010000223.1 GCA_021810175.1 Acidobacteriota bacterium
GAATTCTGGGAGCGGGATGACCACGGACTGGGGCCGGGCGCTGACGGCGATGACGCTGGTGCTGCTGCGCATCAGCGGGCTGATGGTGTTTGCTCCGGTGTTTTCGTCGGCGGCGATTCCGATGCGGGTGAAGGCGGTGTTTGTGCTGGCGATTTCGTTTCTGGTGGCTCCGGTGGTGGCGGGATTTCCGCGGGCGCATGTGGAGCTGGGAATGATGCCGGTGCTGGGAGAGCTGAGCGTGGGAATGGTTTTCGGGCTGACGCTGTCGTTCCTGTTCGAAGCGCTGAGCTTCACCGGACAGGTGCTGGGGTTCCAGTTCAGCTTTGCGCTGGTGAATCTGCTCGATCCGAACTCGCAGGTGGATACGCCGCTGCTGGGGCAGATGTTCGGGCTGCTGGGGACGCTGACGGTGCTGGCCACGGGGCTGGACCGGGTGGTGCTGGCGGCGTTGCTGCGGACATTTGTGGCGGCGCCGGTGGGGACGGTGAGTTTCAGTCCGGGGGAGGCGCTGGCGCTGCTGCCGATGGCGGGGGGGATTTTTTCGGCGGCGCTGCAGTTGTCGGCTCCGGTGCTGGCGGCGACGCTGCTGGCGGAGGTGGCGGTGGCTCTGGCGGGCAAGCTGGCGCCGCAGCTGCCGGTGATGGCGATCGACGTTCCGGCGAAGACGCTGGTGGGGTATGTGGTGCTGATCGGATCGCTGGCGCTGTGGCCGGCGTGGATCGAATCGCATTTTGTGGCGCTGCTGCAGGCGGCGGGGCACCTGCTGGCGGGCACGGCGGGGATGGCGGGAAGCCATGGCTGAGGACCGCACAGAGAAAGCGACTCCGCGGCAGCGGCAGAAGGCCGCCGAGCGTGGCGACCGCGCGCACAGCCGCGATCTGGTGAGCGCCGCGGCGATGCTGGCGGGAGTGTTCGCCCTGGGCGCGGCGGGGCGGCGATGGGTGGGCGAATGGGCGGGGGCGTGGCAGGTGTTTCTGGATCTGGGACAGCCGTCGGGCTGGGAGCGGATGAGCTCGAGCCAGATGGCGCTGGCGCTGCGGCATGCGCTGGTGGCTCCTCTGGAGCCGCTGCTGCTGGTCTTTGGGGTGACGGTGGCGGCGGCGGTGGCGGCGGGAGTGGCGCAGGGCGGCGGGTGGTCGCTGAACTTCGAGGCGCTGCAGCCGAAGGGGTCGAGGCTGAATCCGGTGGAGAATCTGAAGCGCATTTTTTCGCTGCAGGGCGTGGGGCGGATGGGCAAGTCGCTGGTGCCGGTAGGGGCGCTTGGTTTTTGCGCGGCACGCACGCTGGCGGCGCAGACGAGGATGCCGGCGATGAGCATGGCGCGCTATCCGAATCTGTTTTCGCTGCTCTATGAGCTGCTGCTGGACGGTGCGTGGATCTTTCTGGGATGGGCCGGGGTGGACTACGTGATGGAGTGGAGGGGCCGGGAGGCGCGGCTGAAGATGTCGAAGCAGGAGCTGCGGGACGAGTTCAAGGAGACGGAAGGCAGTCCGCAGGTGAAGGCGAGGATTCGCGGGCTGCGGCGGCAGATGCGGCGGCGGCAGATGAAGGCGGACATCTCGCGGGCCTCGGTGGTGGTGACGAATCCGACGCATTATGCGGTGGCGCTGAGCTTCGACTTCGAGACGATGGAGGCGCCGAAGGTACTGGCCAAGGGGCGGGATCTGCTGGCGGCGCAGATTCGCGAGGAGGCGCAGTGGGCCGGGGTGCCGATTGTGGAGAATCCGCCGCTGGCGCGGTCGCTCTACCGGCAGGTGGAGCCGGGGCAGGCGATTCCGTTCGAGCTTTATGCGGCGGTGGCGGCGATTCTGGCGTGGCTCTACCGGCGCGAGGTGGAGGAGCGGGTGCGGCGGGAGCGGGCCGAAGGGCGGCGTTTGCAGCCGGCCAAGGGGACGGCATGAAAGAGGAGACGGTCAAAGAATGAGCGCCGGAGCGATGACGCTGGGACAATCTGGGAGCCAGCCGGGCCGGGGCGCGGCGCATTTGCTGCGGACGATGGCACTGCCGGTGGCAGCGATCAGCATTTTGTTTGTGATGGTGGTGCCGGTTCCGGCATTTGTGATGGACATGCTGCTGGCCTGTTCGATCGCGGCGGCGGTGCTGGTGTTTCTGGCGGCGGTGCAGCTGCGGCGGGCGGTGGAGTTTTCGGTGTTTCCGACGCTGCTGCTGCTGCTGACGCTGTTTCGGCTGTCGCTGAATATTGCGTCGAGCCGGAGGATTCTGCTGCATGGCAACGAGGGGACGGCGGCGGCGGGTCACGTGATTGACGCCTTTGGGCAGTTCGTGGTGGGCGGGAATTACGTGGTGGGTTTTGTACTGTTCCTGGCGCTGATTGCGATTCAGTTTCTGGTGGTGAGTCATGGAGCGGTGCGCACCGCGGAGGTGACGGCGCGGTTCACGCTGGACGCTTTGCCGGGCAAGCAGATGGCGATTGACGCGGACATGAATGCGGGGCTGATCGACGAGGCGACAGCGAGAAAAAGACGGCAGGCGATTGCCCAGGAGGCGGAGTTCTACGGGGCGATGGACGGGGCGGCTCGCTTCAGTCAGCGGGACGCGCTGGCAACGATTCTGATTACGGCGATCAACATTGTGGCCGGCCTGCTGATCGGGACGCTGCAGCAGGGCGTGGATCTGAGCGAGGCGGTGCGGACGTACACGATCCTGACGGTGGGTGACGGGCTGGTGACGATGATTCCGTCGCTGCTGGTTTCGGTGGCGGGCGGCATTGTGCTGACGCGGGCTTCCTCGTCGGGGCAGCTGACGACGGAGCTGGGAACGCAGCTGCTGGGGCGGGGCACGACGCTGTATGTGGCCAGCGGAGTTCTGGGAGCGCTGTGTCTGATTCCCGGACTGCCGAAGCTGACGTTTCTGATTCCGGCGGTGGCGCTGGGATATGTGGGGTCGCGCGTGGCGAAGCGCGAAGCGGCTCCGGCGGCGGAGGCCGAGCCGGCGAAGAAGGCGGCGGAGAAGCCGGAGAACATGGCGTCGGCGCTGCGGCTGGACGAGCTGAGCCTGGAGATCGGCTTCCAGCTGATTCCGCTGGTGGACGAGAAGCAGGGCGGGCAGATGCTGCAGCGGGTGAAGACGCTGCGGCGGCATCTGGCCGGGGAGCTGGGCTTCCTGATTCCGCCGGTGCATATCTCGGACAATTTGCGGCTGAAGGCGCGGGAGTATGTCTTTTCGCTGCGGGGGGTGGAGATCGGGCGCTGGCAGACGGAGGGGAACTGTCTGCTGGCGGTATCGACCGAGGCGCAGCCGCGTCCGCTGCCGGGGCGGGAGACCAGGGAGCCGGCCTATGGCGCGCCGGCCCGATGGATTCAGCCGGCGCTCGAGAACGACGCGCTGGCGGCCGGGTATTCGGTGGTGGATCAGGGGACGGTGATTGGAACGCATCTGGCGGAGTTGATCCGGCGGCATGCGCATGAGCTGCTGGGGCGTGCGGAGACGAAGCGGCTGCTGGACTCGCTGGGCGAGAGCCATCCGAAGCTGGTGGAGGAGCTGGTGCCGAAGTTGCTGTCGCTGGGCGAGGTGCAGCGGGTGCTGCAGCAGCTGCTGCGCGAGCAGGTATCGATTCGGGATCTGGGAACGATTCTGGAATCGCTGGTGGAGACCGCGGCGCAGAGCCGGGCTTTGCCGCAGCTGGTGGAGGCGGCGCGGCAGTCGCTGGGGAGGCGGCTGACGCGTCCGCTGCTGGACACGGAGGGAACGCTGAAGGTGATCGCGATGGAGCCGGCGGTGGAGGAGGAGCTGATGGCGCTGGTGGTTCCGGAAGCGGGGGCGCGACTGCTGACGGCGGGGACGAATACGCCGGTGCTGCGCCGGATCGCCGACTCTTTGAAACGTCTAATCGGCCCGGGCGGGGCTTCGGCCCAGCCCGTGCTGCTCTGTCCCAGTCCGGCGCGCTACTACCTGAAGCGCTGGCTGGAGCCGCTGATGCCGCGGCTGACGGTGGTGGCGCCGTCGGAGATTCCTCCGGAGGTTCCGGTCCGGGCAGCGGGGGTGGTGCGGCAGGGAGCATAGGGGCGGGAGAACCGGAGGAGGTAGCGGCATGGGATACGTTGGGCAGGGAGCGGACGCGTGGGGAGGACCAGCGGAAAGGCCGGTCGCCGCAACCGGCATGGCCTTGGGCGAGATGAGGGAAGCGATGGAGCCGATGCCGGGGGGAGACCGGGAGCGGATGATGCTGGAGCAGATGCCGACGGTGCGCTGGCTGGCGCGGCGGATTCACGAGCGGTTACCGCAGCATGTGGACCTGGAGGATCTGGTGAGCGCGGGAACGCTGGGTCTGCTGGATGCGTTCAAGAAATTCGATCCGGCCAAGAAAGTGCAGTTCCGCAGTTATGCGCAGTTCCGCATCCGTGGGGCAATTCTGGACAGTCTGCGGACGCTCGACTGGAGCCCCCGGGACCTGCGGCGCAAGGGGCGGGCGGTGGAAGAGGCGATCCGGCGGCTGACGGCTCAGTATGGGCGGGCGCCGATGGAGCCGGAAGTGGCGCAGGAGATGGGGCTGGAGCTGGAGGAGTACCAGCAACTGCTGGGCGAGCTGAAGGGGCTGGAGATCGGCACTCTGAATCTGGAGCGCTCCGAGGAGTCGGGCGAAGAGGAACTGGCTTATATCCCGAACGGGCCGGAGGAGGATCCGCTGTTCCGCTGTCTGCGGGGAGAGATGCGGGAGCGTCTGGCGGCCGCGATCGATCAGCTGCCGGAGCGGGAGCGGCTGGTGGTGACGCTTTACTACTACGAGGAGATGACGATGAAGGAGATCGGGCTGGTGCTGGGCGTGGTGGAGTCGCGCGTCTCGCAGATCCACTCCTCGGCGGTGGTACACCTGCGGGCGCGGCTGGCGGAGCTGGGCGCGAAGCGGAGATAGAGCGGAAGGGCGGCGATGGAAAAAGAGCTGGGCCAGGAGGAGATCGACGCGCTGTTTCAGGCGGCGCGCGCGCGCAGCCGGGCGGCGGAGGAGAGCGGCAGCCGGGTGATGCCGTGGAGCTTTTCGCGCTCGGGGCAGATTTCAAACGAGCAGCTGCGGGCGATCAGCATGCTGAACGACATTTTTGCGCGCAACCTGACGCATCATCTGAGCGCGTGGCTGCGCACGCGGGTGCAGGTGAGCCTGGTTTCGGCGGAACAGATTCCCTTCAGCGAGTTTCTGCTGCGGGTTCCGGATCTGGCCTACATTGGTTCGGTGCGGCTGGAACCGCTGGGGGCGGTTTCGGTGCTGCAGATGGATCTGACGACAGCGCCTTCGATGATCGATCTGCTGCTGGGAGGCGAGGGCCAGGCGGCTGCTCCGCGAGAGCTGACGGACATAGAAGAGTCGATTCTCTCCGGGGTGGTGGAGGCGATCTGCCGCGAGCTGACGACGGCGTGGCAGTCGGTGGGCTTCAATTTTGTTTTTGAGAAACGGCACATGCAGACCCAGGCTCCGCGGCTGATCCCGGTGGCCGAGAAGACGCTGTGTCTGAGCTTCGAGCTGCGACTGGGCGAGACCAGCGGACTGCTAAACCTGGCCTTTCCGGCGGTGGCTTCGAATACGATTCTGCGCCGGCTGGCGGGGGAGAAGGGCCGCCAGCGGAGGCATGCCGCGGAGACGCGGCAGCGGATGCGGGAGCTGACGGGCCGGTGTGTGACCACGACGTCGCTGGAACTGCCGCGGGTGCGGATTCCGGCGGAGTCTCTGCATGGGCTGCGGCCCGGTTCCATTTTGCGGCTGGAGATGCCGGCGCGCACGGCGGCAAAGTTTCTGGCCGGCAATGTGGCGCTGTTTGCGGCCGCGCCAGTGGCGCAGGCGGAGCAGCGGGCGGCGCATCTGATGGCGGCGAGCGAGAGGAAGGGTTGATGGACGCGGCGGAGTGGGTGGGGCGGCTGGAGTCGGAGATCGGGCGGGAA
>JAJZJJ010000224.1 GCA_021810175.1 Acidobacteriota bacterium
AGTAGAGCTTATGCAGACCCTTCTTCTTCTTGTGCCTGCTGGAAGATTCTTCCTTGCTGTGGAACTTCACCTTGGGAGTCTTCTTCTTGTGCCGGCCGCTGGTGTTGGCATTCTGGTTCACTGTATTCGGCGCGGGCCCGGTCTGGGTCATGTCATTGACGGGCATGGGGGCGCTAGCGGCCCGCTGCGCGGCGGGCAACGGCGTGGTGTTTTTGGGCGCCACGGTGGGCAGACCCCCGTTGTCGTTGGTAGCAGAAGGCCAGACAGCGGGCGCGCCGCCTGCAGTCCCTCCGGGCACCGTTCCGGGCTTGGGGGCTTCCTTGGAATCCGCGGTTGTCCCGACGGGCGGCTGTACGGCCTGGGGCGGCACCGGCTCGTTGGCGCTCCGTTGCGGCGGCGCAGCTTGGCCGGCCGCGTTGTTGTCGTTGTTGTGGATCACTCCGCCGTTCACGTTGTCGCCGGAGACGTCGTTCAACTGCAGGCCGGTGCCCGCGGCGGGAGCAGCCTGTTGATCGCCGGCATTCTGAGACGAGGGCGACGGGTTGTTCTTGGCCGCAGCCATCGCAAGCTCATGCACATCGTTTGAGGTGCCTGGAAGTGAGGGCGCAGGTTTTCCGTCCGGCTTCTGGGCCCACGCAACGTCGGCAATGGACTGCTTCACGACCGTTGGCGCAATGATCTGCGGGGCATCGGTCAGGCTCGGCTCTCCCACATGGGAAGCCTGCACGACGGAGGGGCGTGCGGTCACCAGCAAGACAGCTTTGTACTTGAGATTGACGGGAGCGCGGCTTTGCTCGATGGCCGAGCTCTCCGCAACGGCTTGCTCCGTCGGTTGCGGGACCGGCTGGCCCATCGCCTCCAGCTTGTCGCGCGCATCGTCGGCATGGACAGCCATTGGATACTCCAGGATGACGCGATCATAGGCATCGGCGGCGCGGCGCGTATAGAGCTTGAGCAGGCGGGCCTTGGCCGCGGGGTCGAGCTTCATGGTCTGGATGCTGCGGGCCTGCGCTTCGTAGGCGTCCCCAACGTCCAGCAGGGCGCTATCGATGTGGCTGTACAAAGGATAGGTGTCGATGATGGACTGCAGGCGGGCGATGGCGCCCGCATAATTCGCCCGCGTCTCATAGAAGTTGCCGATGGCGAATTCATGATCGCCGAGCACCTCCTGCACCTCGCGCAGGCGCTGCTTGGCTTGCGGAATCAGGCTGGAGTCCGGATACTGCAGAATCATTACGCGGTACTCCTCCTGCGCGCGGGTGGCATTGGTAGGGTCGCGATCCGGTTTCTCCATCTGCCGGTAATAGATATCGGCAACTTTCATCTGCGCTTCCGCAGCCTCCGGCTTGTCGGGGAAGAACGTAATAAAGTCCTTGTACTCCTCTTCCGCCTGTTGCAGGGCGGCGGTGCCGCCTTCCTTGTACCAGGTGTCGCCGATGGCCAGCTTGGAGCGCATGGCGTATTCCGAGTCCGGATACGTGTTCAGCAGCGTCTGCAAATCGAGCCGGGCGATGTCGAATTTGCCCCGCTTGAGCGCCTTCATGGCGCGATCGAAGAGCTCTTTATCCGGTTGATTGGAGCTGACGCTGGCCAGCGCGTCATCCTTCTGGGACAGCGGCTTGTCCTTTTTGTGAAAAATTCCCGCATGGGCCATTCCGCCCGTGAGCAGGACAGCGGCACACAGCGCGGAACAATGGCGCAGCAAGCGATTTTGGTAACGGCTCATTATGAATTCCCCTTGGCAGACTTTTTCCATTTCCCCGCGGCCGCCGGAGGTCTGCGATTCTCCGCCGGCTTTGCGTTCTCGATCTTTTTTGGTTCCGCAGCCGGCTCGCCCGCGGCATTCCGCGCGGCCTGGAGCAGCTTGCGTGCATTCTCTTCCGGATGTCCGTCGCCAAACACCGCGCTTCCCGCAACCAGCAACTCGGCCCCGGACTCCACCACTTGAGCGATGGTATCCTCCGCAATGCCGCCATCCAATTCCACGCGGTAATGCAAGCCCATCGTCTGTCTCATTTCACATAGACGCCGGACCTTGTCCAACGTAAACGGAAGAAATTTCTGACCGCCAAACCCCGGGTTCACGCTCATCACCAGAACGTGATGCACCATGGGGAGAACGTGCACCAGCAGATCCACCGGCGTTGCAGGATTCACGACAACGCCCGGCTGCATTCCATGCTGGATGATCAATTCGAGCGAACGATGCAGATGCCGGCATGCCTCGTAATGCACGCTCGCCCAGTTGGCCCCGGCATCCGCCAGCGCGGGAATGAACTCGTCGGGGTTCTCGATCATCAAATGACAGTCCAGAGGCAGCTTTGTCGCTTTGCGCAGCGAAGCTACGACGGGCGGCCCAATCGTGATGTTCGGAACGAAATGTCCGTCCATTACATCCACATGGATCACCGTTCCTCCGCCGCGCTCAGCGGCCTGGATTTGGTCCGCGAGGCGCGCAAAGTCGGCGGAAAGGATAGACGGTGCCAGCTCGATCACGATAATTTCAGTCTATCAGCGGCGCGCGGGATCGGACAGCGGACAGGGCAGGCGTCCGTGGGTCTGGATGAGTGTCCACCCTGCAGCGAGAGCGTGCGCCTGCTCCCGGCAGGGCAACAGGAAAAAGATAGCGTGCGGCGCGAAATAGTCGCTGGCTTCCGCACCTGGAACCAGACCGGCGACGGGATAGTGCTTCATCAGATCCGGGGGCAGCCAGGGCTGACCGCCGAGCGCCTGCGGCGGAGGGCCGTCGAGCACGATTGCGTCGAACTTCTCTTGATCGACTTCCGCCCTGATTTCGGCCACCAGGGGACGCCGAATTTGCGGATCGTTGGGACGCAGCGCGTCATGCAACGCCGCAATATCGGGGTGCCATTCCTTCCCGGCCCGCACGGCCTCGTAGGGGCTGGCAGGCACAAAAACGTCGCCCGGGAAACCGCGAATCCAGGTGGACAGGGCCTCGTGGGATGCGACGAGCGCGGGTTGTGGAACAAGATCATGCGGATAGTAGACCCAACTGACGACCTGCAGACCGGCGGCTGCGAGCAAAAGGATGCGAGCCGGTTCGCGCCCTGGCTTCTGCGCAAGCCACGCGTCGAGTCGCCCGAAGCAGATCCCAAAGATCACCGCAGCGACGGCGTAGAACGGCATGGCCGTGTTGTCGGTGGCGCCACCGTGCCCCTGCAGAAACCAGCAAAGGGCCAACGTGGAGGCACCCGCCAGCAGGTAGAAAGTTTGCACGGGAGTGCCGTTCGAGTTCCGCCATTGACTGGGCAAGGCTTTCCAGGTGCGGGTACATGCCAGCGCAATGACGATCAGCGCAATTCCGAAGGGAGCAATCACCTTCGACGGGAGGAAGAAAACCAATGGACGCAAAAGCAGGTCGGTGTTCGCGTGAGGAACGGTGAAGGCATAGAACCAGAACCAGCCGTGGGTGACGTGATCCAGCAGGCGTGTGGCAACGGCCGCCATCAACAGCAGACTGCCCACTCCCATCAGCATCCTGCGGGGACGCTTCCAGTCCCAGCACAGCATGACGAGGCCGAGCGGCAGAATGGTCTGCTTGACGAGAAACGCCAGCGCCCAGGCCAGAGCGGCAACCGCGGGATGCAGGCGGCGGGTGCACATCAAAGCCAGCAGGAGCAGCAGGACATAAAACGAGTCCAGCCGCGCCAGATCGAACCACTCGCGTGTCCACGGATAGAGCGAAGCGTAGACGGCGGCGGCGGCGAAGGACGAGAGATGTCTGCGCCTCAGGCTCCCAGCAGTGTCAAACAGAACGAAGGCATAAATGACTGCCAGGGAGGCGCAGGTACTCAGCAGAGAAAGCAGGCGCAAGGGAAAAAAGCTTGCGCCAAGCCAGCGGACCATCCATCCCGAGACGTAGTAGTACGCAGGCGCATACATGTACGGGATGAATGTGAAGTTGGGCCGGACATAGATGGGCAGGCCATGCGCGACGCGCTGCGCCGCAAGCAGCATCGGTCCTTCCAACTGCTCCAGCAAATAGGGGTAGTGCAGCCGGCGCACTCCAGCCGAGAGGAAGAGCAGAATAGGCACACTGGCGAGCAGGAAGACCAGCCACTCCCCCAGGGCGAGCGCGCGCGACTGGCCGCCCTGGGGCGCGGAAGCGACCGAGGCCCCGGCGGGCTGGGGCTCAGCGAGCAACGCGCCGTGTGCTTGCTGCGAATGGGGAGAGCCTGTCACGGCTGTTGAAATACTCCTGGAGATCCGGCCGGCACCGATTCCGCTCCTTGAGACTGCTCTTTTTGTCCGCAGAAGACCCTGGATATTCCCCGCAGAATGCGCGACAGGGGAAACATGTTCTCCTCAGCGGATGACCGCGCTCGATGGCTATCTTTTGTCTCCTCGCGGAAAAATATTTCGCCGGTGCGTCGGGCCGGAGGACGGTAGTACCAGCGGGCCAGCAGCCCAAGATGCTCGGCCAACTGTTCGGCGGGAAGCTTGGTGGCGCGGATTTCATTTTCCAGCTCGTCCAGTACAGCCTGGAGCCGCTGCTCGAGAACGCCGCGCGCCAGCCTCGCCGGGCCCGGTGCAGCTGCGGCGGTGGCAGGCGGTTCGTCCAGAGGAGTCGGTTCCAGCATGGTTGGATGGGCAAAAAGCGAAGTTGAGCCTGCCCGCTCATTGGGATGGCGCATTCCTTCCACGGAGTAGCGGCCTGGGCCCGCGATGCGGCCACCTCGCACCAGGTAGAGGGCGACCTCGGTGGCTTCCGTTTTGATGGCGCGGTTCGACATCTTTTCCGTCCGGTGCGCCACTTCAATCCCCTGTCGAACCGCAGGCTGAACAATCACTGCGTCCAGTTCAGCCAACGGATGCACGAGCGGAGCCACTTCCTGCGCGACCGCCTTCAGCTTCTGCACCCGTTGATGCAGCCTCGCCGCCTTCTCAAAATCGAGCCCGGCGGAAGCCGCATCGCGTTCCCGCTCACACTGCGCAATGGTCCAGGCGCCGCGCGAGGCAAAGTACTCGCGCACCTGCCGGGCCTCTTCCGCATAGCGCGCATCCGTGCATCCGCGAAAACACGGCGCCAGGCACATTTTCATTTCGGAGTAGATGCAGCCCGGAAATTCCGGATCGGGATGCAGTTCTTCCGTGCAGCGGCGCAGTTCGAAAAAATTCAGCGAATCTTCCAGATATCGCTCCGCCGCCGCGCGAGAAGGGAAAGGTCCATACGTGGAGGCGAGCGAGCGCTGGGTCACACGGTTGGTAACATACACGCGGGGATAAGCATTTTCCGCTGCCATTCGCAGCAGAGCCGGTGGACGAAGGTGGAGATGCTGCCGCACGCGCTCGCTGCAGAAGCGCCGCACCGACTGAAGCAGCAGTAGAGACGTGGCGAATTCCGAACCAACCTCAGAATAGGCAAGCCGTACCGCGCGTCCGCCCAGATGCAACCGCTTGCCGCCGGTAAAGCTGGGCGCGAGAAGCCTCCGCATGCGGCGGCGCAGATTGGCGGTTTTGGAGATGTAAGGTTCGCTGTGCTGCTCCGCGCCAAAGAGCGCGAAGACGGCGGCGCGTGCGGGCAGCGCCTGCAGCCACGTATCCAGTGCATCGCCGGGTATATCGAGCGAGTGTTCCAGCACAGATCGATTGTAGTCAACGGAATGTTTGCGGGCGTGCAAGAGCAAACCGGCGGAAGAATAAAAGAGGCTCCGCCATCCCGAGCGAGCCTGGCGAGGCGAAAGGTACGCTCGTGTTGCCGCGAAGATCGGCCAGGGTGTTTCCCAGGTCTCAAAAGAGAGACCTGGGGCCCTAGGAGTCTGTCGGGGATAGAAAAAGCCGACGATGAAAGGTGTCGGCTTTTTCTTCATCGGCTTTTAAGATGTGTTCATGGGTAAGAGCTTCCGCGCCGACGAACTGAATCA
>JAJZJJ010000225.1 GCA_021810175.1 Acidobacteriota bacterium
TTGTCAGCAGTCTGAAGCGGCCTAAGCGGCCGCTTTTTGGGGTGTCTCTAAGTTCAAGATAGCAATTTCAGCCCTAATTCCCGGCGGGACTGGCCGTCGAGGCGTTCGCGTGCTTCGCACGCCTTTTCCCTACCCTTACTTTCAGGATACCAATCCGAGGGTTAATTGCCGGCGAAATGGGTGTTCAGCGTGCTGGCTACGGTCATCCTGTGGTGGATGCCAGGGTTGCGGTTATTTCCCGATGACGGTGACGAGCTGGGATTCGGGGATGGTCCAGTCCTTCGTTCCGCCCCAGGTGAACTTATGCGTGGCCTCGTCCCAGTTGAGGTGGGTGAGGTGGTAGTCGCCTTTCTCGTAGTCGTAGTTGATGCCGTTGTCGTTGTAGACGGTGAAGTGGGCGTCGGCCCCGGCGAAGACCTCGACCTTGGCAAGCTGCTGGGGCGTGGCGGTGGAGAGGATGGTGGTGCCGATGGGCAGGATGGATCCCGCGCGGACAAAGAGCGGGATGGTCTGGATGGGCGCGGCGACGGTGATGGTCTGGCCGCCGTGGAAGAACTGGTGGGTCCAGTAGTTGTACCAGTCGGCCCCTGCGGGCAGGTAGACCTTGCGGGTGGTCATCCCTTGCTTGTAGACGGGCGCGACGAGGAGGTCGGGGCCGAACATGTATTCGTAGCGCTGTTTGGCGGCCCTGGGGTCGTGGGGGAAGTCCATGAAGAGGGCACGCATGAAGGGCGCGCCGGTCTGGTGGGTGAACCAGCCCAGTGAGTAGATGTAGGGCATGAGCGAGTAGCGCAGGCGCAGGTATTTTTCCAGAATGGGCGTGGCCTCGGTGCCGTAGGACCAGACGGTGTTGTGCTCGCGGCTGCCATGAGTGCGGAAGGTGGGCTCGAAGACGCCGTACTCGAACCAGCGGACGTAGAGCTCGGGATAGTCCGTGTCTCCGCGAAGGTTATTGAGAGACCCGGCGGGGCTGATGAGCTCAGGGCGCGAGGGCGGGCGCATGGCGGGCAGGGATTGCCAGCCGCCGATGTCGTTGCCCCAGTAAGGAATGCCGGAGGCGGTGACGTCGAGGCCGGTGGGAATCTGGCGGCGGAGCGTGTCCCAGGTGGGGTAAATGTCCGATGACCAGATGGTGGCGCCGTTGTGCTGCGTGCCAAGGTAAGCATCGCGGGCGAGGATAAGCGCGCGGCGATGGGTGTCTTTGCGGAAGCCGTCGTAGAAGGCTTTGGTTTCAAAGTACGGGTAGACGTTGAAGTATTGGGTTCCGGGGCCGATGTGGAAATAGCTGCCATTGGGGGGCAAGTCGGGTTCGGTTTCGTCGGCCCAGAAGGCGTCAAAGCCTTTCTTGTAGAAGTTCTGGTAGACGACGTTCCAGAACCACTTGGCGGCGGCGGGGTTGGTGACGTCAATGTCGGATCCGGCGAGGTCGTAGGGCAGGCCGTTGGTAGGCTTACCGTCGGCGAGGTGCTCGAACCAGCCGTGGCTGAGGATGTAGTGGTAGAAGCGGTCTGAGGGCACGAAGCGCGGCCAGATGCTGATCATGGTCTGGAAGCCCATGGAGTGAAGCTTCTGATTCATGGCGACGGGGTCTGGCCAGTACTTGGGGTTCATGTCCATCTGGCCCATGTTGGTGTAGTAGAACCAGTCAACAACCATGATGTCCGCGGGCAGGTTGCGCTTGCGGTAGCCTTCGGCGGCGGCGAGAAGCTGCTGCTGGCTCCAGTAGCGGTTTTTGGACTGGAGGAATCCGTAGGCGGCCTTGGGCAGCATGGGCACGGAACCGGTGAGCTTGTCGTAGCCCTCATAGAACTGGTTGTAGGTTTTGCCTTCGACGACGAAGAAGGAGACGCGGGTGCCGACCTGCGAGGTGAATTTGAGCTGGTTGTTGAAGCCCGGGGCGACGGTGGTTTTGGAGGGGTTGTCCCAGAGCAGGGCGTAGTGCTGGTTGGTGACCAGGAAGGGTACGCAGAAGGTGGGCGAGGCGACGGCGTTGTAATCGTTCCAGCAGTTCACCTGGTGGTAAAGGTGATCGAGGTAGCCTTCCTGGTTCTGGCCAAGGCCGTAGTAGTGGGCGCCCTGCGGCGAAAAGAAGGTGGCCCCGACCTGGTAGAAGGGGTCGTCACCGGGACGGCGGTCGTAGAGGATGTTGTAGTTGCCATCCTTGTGGTTGGGGACGGACATCTGCCAGCCTTCGAGGTGGAGGAGGGTTTTGCCGTCGGGCGTGGCGAAGGTGATGCTGGCGCCGGGGGTGGAGCCGCGGAAGTACTTGCCGGAGTCCCACTCGTGCGGATAGGGGTGGTAGGGCACGGGATGGATGGGATCGTGGACGGTGATCACCAGATCTTTGGACCGGTAGATTTCACCGGCCTCATTGCGCTCGTAGGTCCAGCCGGAAGCGTCGGGCTTGCCGGTGATGCCGGGGCCGGGGGCCTTGAGGGCCTGATTTTTGAGCAGGCTGAGCGTGACGCGCATAATGTTGGGCGCGTAAGGCGTGAGCACAATGGTGCTGTTGCCGTGGGGAATGACGGCATGGGCAAGATTCTGCTGGGGGCTTTGGAGCGGAACCCGCGGCTGGCGGGTGTGATTCTGGGCGCGCAGAGCGGGGGTGAAAGCGACGAGGGCGGCGAGGAGAAATCCGGGCAAAGAGAGACGATGGTGACGCATCGCGATGAGCTGGCCTCCGCTAAGAAATCGTTTTAGCAGCGGGAACAGTCTAATTGGGGCAAGGTGCGACGCGCCAGATGCGGATGGAGATCAGCCGTCGTTGCCCGTGCGGCGGACCGATGGAATGCGGCTTCCACGGGAGGAACCGCCCGAGCGCGGAACAAGTACCGGCCCGGAGCCGGGGGTGGTTTCGGAACGGGCACCCGCTTCGGTCCGGAGGGGCAGACAGAGCGTCGAAACGGTGCCGTGGCGGGTTTCGCCGAGAGGCTCAGAGATGTGAATCGAGCGCATATCGAGCTGGCCGCCGTAACGCTCGAGGATGGAACGAGTGACCCAGAGTCCGAGGCCGGTGCCATCCTGGCCTTTGGTGGTGAAGAATGGCTCGCCAAGGCGGCTGCGGACCTCCGGCGGAATGCCGGTGCCGTTGTCGGCAATGGTGATGCGGACAGCCGGCGCGCCGTGTGCGGCAAAGGCGGGACGCACGCGCAGGGTGACAGCGCCACGCGGGGCGCAGGCTTCGATGGCGTTGACGATGAGGTTGGCGAGTACCTGCCGCATTTCGCCCGGGAAGACCTCGATCGGCTCGGTTGGGGTGTAGCGCTGCACGATGCGGAGCTGTTTCTCGTTGATGCGGCGGCGATACAAGATGAGCACCTCTTCCAGCAGGCCGGGCACGGAAACCTCCAGCGGCTCGCTGGTTTCGCGGGCGAAATGAAGGGTCTGTTTGCTGATGGCGACGACGCGTTCCATCTCGCGCTCGGCCAGTTCCAGATAGCCGAGAACGGCCGGAGAAAGTCCGGGTTCAGAGCGGATGAGGTAGAGCAGATTGGTGATGGACTCGAGTGGATTGTTGACCTCATGGGCAATAGAGGCGGCCATGCGTCCAAGGTGGATGAGCTTCTGACTGGCGCGCAGACTTTCGAGCGCGCGATCGGCGACAGGGAGGTCAGGGGAATTCACGGGGTCCTGCAAAGATTTGTTCGATTGGGAAGCTTGCGACATGAGGTATGAACCGGAGTTGTGCTGCATGGACTGTTCCGGCCGAGCGGATGGCTTGCGTCGGTGGTCAATGGTGCAGACCGTTCCGGTGCTCCTGGAATTCTCATCGACTTTCATGGCGCTCCACTTTCGGTTGCGGCATGTTTCCCGCTCGCGATCGTTCCTCCAAGGGCCGAAATGTTGCCTCGATCGGGAAATGCCGGTGAACTACACCAACATATTGTTCGATGAGAACACTCCCAAGAGCTGTTGCTTGCCCAGAATGATACGGGGTGAGGCTCTGGATACCGGAAAGTGCCGAAAAGGAGGAATTTGCCGTTCCGGAAATCTGGTTGGCGCATTTTGGCAACTTGTAACGCGGTAGCCTATCTAATAGAGCGACGTTCGATTGCATTCTTTGTGTTGAGGCCGGGGAGTTTTGAAGAGAAGGCGTTGGAAATGGATGGCTGCGACGCTGTTGGCGGGCACGGTATCGGTAGCGTGCGCGCAGACGATGGGCAGCAACCAACTGGTGAATGCGCCGGGCTATGAGCTGGAGACTTCGACGCAGAATCCGTACCTGGGCAGCGTAGAGGCGAAGCCCAACAGCCAAACGACGATGTACCTGACGCTGAACGACGCGATCCGGCTGGGCGTCCAGAATAATCTTGGGCTGAAACTGGCCGAGGCTCAGCGGAAGTCGATGCAGGCCCAGCGGCTGCGGGTGATCAACTATCTCACGCCGAATGTCTCGCTGCATGCAGAGACAGGCATCCACCAGTACGACCTTGCGGCGGAGGGTTTTCATCCCTCCTCGCTGGCCGGCCTTGCGAAGCTGGCGCCGCCGGGGACCCACTTCGTTCTGCCGGCGGTGACCAAGGCCGATGTCACGAATGCGCAGTTCAACATGTCGCAGGAGCTTTTCAGCTGGGCGGGCTGGGATGCGTTGTTTGCCGTGCATGACGAAATCAAGGCCGTGAACTCACAAACCGCTTCCAGCGCCGGGGATGTGATTCTGGAGGTTGGAAACCTGTATCTTCAGGCGCTAGCTGCCGGTACGCAGGTGGGCATGGCCAAATCCCTGCTGCGGAGCGACAGGACCGCGCTCGTGCAGGCCCGGGAGGCGCATGCCGCCGGAACGGTGGCAGGGATCACTGTGCTGCGCGCGCAGGTGGCGTACCAGTCGCAGCGGCATGCCGTGCTGCAGGCGAAAAACAACTTTGAAAAGGCGAAGATCTCGCTGAACCGCGCGATCGGGCTGGCCCCCGAGCAGAAGATCCGGCTCACGCAGGCGGCGCCTTACGCCGATCTGACGGTGCCGTCCCTTGAGGCGGCGCTGCAGGAAGCCTACACGCACCGGCACGACTACCGGACGCTGAAGAACGAGATTCGCGCTGCCGTGATGGAAGAGCGCGCGGAAGCAGGCCAGCGGCTGCCAAGCCTGGTCTTCCACGGCAACTGGGGCGTCACGGGCGTTTCCGGCGGGCTGTTCCATGACACCTGGATGGCAGAGGGCACCGTCGAAATTCCCATCTTCGATGAGGCGAAGTTCCGCGGAGATCACGACGTGGCGCAGGCGCAGGTGAACGAACTGCGCAGCGAATTTGCGGACCTGAAGCAGAAGATCGACCAGGAACTGCGCGACAGCATCCTTGACGTGAACACAGCCACGCAACTACTCAAGGTGGCGAAGAGCAATCTTGCGCTGGCAAACGAGGAGCTGACCGAGACCAACGAGCGATTTGCCGCCGGGGTGGATACCAATCTGCCCGTGGTGGAAGCCCAGGCGACGGTAGCCGAGGCGCAGGCGCGCTATGTGCAGACGCTGCTCCAATACAACGAGGCCAAGCTGGGACTCGCCGATCATCTGGGCATCATTGACGTGGCCTTCCACGGGGTTCTGAGCCCGAAGATCATTAAAGAACTGACGGAGTGAGGCTCGCCGCGGGCGTGCGACCTATTCTCGGAAGTCATATTTGTGATGTCCAAAGTTACCAATAAAACCATTACTAAATGGGCGAGTTTGCGCCCATACAACCTCTTACCAGCGTGGGTTTCCGCCTTTCCGCCTCATCGTGGTGCGTCAGCCCAAAAAACTCCCTAGATATTGAAGAATTGTGCAGATTTTTCCGGTACTGAGGAGTAATTGCATAGGCGATGGTTCGCTGAATTAAAAGAACTTGCAGCGGACAACCTTTTCTGACGAGCGTGGTCTAAGCGTTGCAG
>JAJZJJ010000226.1 GCA_021810175.1 Acidobacteriota bacterium
GGGTGCGACGCTGGGCATGCGCTACGCCCGCATCTCGCTCTGCACCTTCGACGACGAGAACCCCGCTCCCTCGGCCATTCGCACGCGGATCGCGGCGCTGCTGCTTTCCGGCCTGCCGCTCGGCATCGGCTTCCTGTGGGCGGTGTTCGACGAAGACTTCCTGGGCTGGCACGACCGCATCACCCGCACCTACCAGCGCAGCTATCGCGAGATGTAAGCAAAACAGGCGCGGAACCTGACTCCGCGCCTTCGCCTTCCGCCGATCCGGCGCCGACACACCCTCACTTTTTGTGAGGGCCCGATTGTTCCGGATGGGATGTGCAGTAGAAGTATTTCCTCGTCACAATGAGATTCCCGCGCTTTTTGTCCAGCGCATGGAACGTGAGATACTCCTGCCCACTCTCGGCAAGATACTGAACCTCGAAGTAATACACGCCGCCGGCTTTTGCCGTGAAAGCCTCTGTTTTGGTAGTCGCTTTCCAGCCAGGCACCCACGATGTCTGCCAGTTCGCGCACAGCGTATGGCTCCCGGGCGTGAAATAGGTGTAGAACCAGGAAACCTCCTGCATTGCGCCCACCCATTTCCCGTCAATGCCGATACGGGTCGTGGGTGGCATGATCGACCCCGCGAAGGCGTCATTTTCGTCGAAATAGACCAGCGCCTTGCCCGCAACCGGCTCCGGCCAAGCGCCCTGAGTCGGCAGATGCGTGGCGAACTTCACGCTGTACGGACCGCAGCCCGCAGGATGCTTTTGTGCCCGCGCCGCAATCCCCGGCAGCAGAACCGCGCAACAGCAGAGCACCAGAGCTTTCATCGCGTTTCGATCCTTTCATCGCTGACGGCATCGCGGCCCGCAAAGGAAGGCGGGCTTCCGCGTGCTGAGGCCCGGCACAGCCACTTCCCTACTGAATCGGCGTCTCATGCACCGGCTGGTAGTTGAAGTCCCAGCGCTGGTCCTTCTTTCCTGACTCGAAGCGCGTATCCCAATTGAGCACATACCCATCCGCCGATGCGGTTTGCGGATAGTGCTCGCTCGCCGGATACGGGTAGGAGGTCATCTGCTGGAACGGCATCTGGGTGACGGTGAATGGCTCCGCCTCCCAGAAATCCATATCCTTGACGAATCCGTTGGCGTAAAAGAAGTAGTCGCGCTTCCAGCCCTTCGGCAGCGGCGGCAGCGCCGACGCGCTGAACTCCGCATCGATCTCGTCTCCGGTTCCGAAGATCACGTACTGGTTGTCGATCCGGCGCAGCAGCGGCGTCACGTTGCCGTAGCGCGTGTAAAGACCCTGCGCCCACAGGAACGGTCCCGTCTTGCTGATGCGCTGGTAGTTGTAGGTCAGGTCGCCCGGCGACTTCCCTTCCACCTGCTCCGGATAGCCGCGGAATTCCAGATGCGCCATGTCCAGCGGGATATTCGTGCGGTGCACCGTGCCGATCTCATTCGGTCCGTTGTCCACCAGAATCTGGTTCCAGTAAATCTGCAGGTTGGTGGAGATGCGGATCTTCCGCGCACCCGGCGGCAGCTTGCCGGTCAGGTTCACGGTGATGGTCCGCGACAGACCGGCGGGGAAGCCCATATCGTCGATCACCCGCTTCCAGCTTCCGTCCGGCATCTGCACATCCACGCGCGGCGGAATAGGATGCAGACCCGCCTGCCACGCCGAATACATCGAGCTGGCGCTGAAGTAATTCACGTAGCCGTTCATCAGCAGCCACAGCGGCCGCTTCGGCGACCACTTGCCCAGATCCAGCGTGAGCGTGTGCATGTTCGCAAAGCCGTCGTAGTGCAGAGCATGGAAGCCCGAAACGAACTGGCCGTCGATCTTCGTCAGCCGCGGCAGCACGCTCTGTCCGTTCATCCACGCTCCGGCCAGCGGACGCGGATCGGTAACGGCTACGGTTTTGCCCGAGGCGAACGGCGGTTCGCTCAGGAAGCGCTCATCCGGATACACCGTGACGTTCGCCGGATGATCGACCGCCACCAGACGCAACTGATCGATGTAGTTGACCTCCTCCATCGGCTCGCCGAAACGCAGGCTCAGCAGGCCGTTGCGCGCCTTCAGATCGCGGCCCGGCACCTTGATCCACTCGCCTGGATCGTTTTTGTTGGTCGCCGTCGGCGACACCCAGTGCCCGACCACCGCCGCGCCGATGACATCGGAGATGAACTTGTACTGCTTGCCGTTCCACGCGAACAGCACCGGGCAGGAACTGCCCCGGCGGTCCAGCTCCTGCAGACCGATGGTATCGTCGGCAGGCTTATTGATCTCATCCTGAGGCACGCCGGTAGGCCACAACAGACGCACCACATCCACCTCGGTAGCCTTGCCCAGGCCAGCCTCGATCTCGGTGGAGTTCTGGCTGCCGTAGCCCGAGCTGCCCGCAACCTCGAATTTCTGCCAGCGTCCGCCGGCGAAGACCTGCACCTTCGTCTCGATGCCGCTCCGGTTGTCCGCCAGACCCACCAGGCGGATGCGCAGCCAGTGATTTTTATTGCCGCCGATATTGCGCAGCAGCACCGGCGGTCCGTTCTTCTGCGTCACGATCAGGTCCTGTCCGCCGTCGCCCAGCACGTCCGCCGCAATCACCGACCGCGGATCCTTCAGGTCAATCTTGTCCAGTCCCAGTTGCGCCGTCACGTCCTTAAAGCCCGCCGGCCCCATGTTGCGGAAGACGCGCAGCTCCGACTTGTCTCCCACCTGCAGCACAGCCGCCAGATCGATCCAGCTGTCGTTGTCCACATCAATCGGCGTCACGCCCCATCCGCCGGTCACGCCCGGAGGCAGAGGCAGCGGCACGCGCTCAAAGTGCTTGCCCTTCACGTTGCGCCACAGCGTCAGTCCCGGAGCGCCGGTGTGGGTCACGGCCACGTCCATCCAGCCGTCCTTGTTGTAGTCGAAGATGGCCAGACCCCGCGTCGGACTCAGCGCCGGATCGTTGTACAGCTGCATTGGCTTAAACGCGCCGTCGCGTGGATTCAGATAGATCGTGGGAGCGCCGGCGGCGTTGGCCACCACCAGATCCACCGCGCGATCGTTGTTGATGTCCGACAGCATCGCCTGACGGGTGCTGCCGTGCCCGGCCAGCGCGGTCGGCCCGGTCCACTCGGTAAAGGTGGAGTTGCCGTTGTTGCGCCACAGCACGTTGGGACCGTATTTGCTGCCCGGCTTCTTCGAGCCGGTGACGAAGAGGTCGAGATCGCCGTCGTGATCGAAGTCCACAAACGTCAGGCCGGCTGGATCGTTCAGCTGCCGGATGCCGACTTTTGCCGTCACATCCTGGAAATGTCCGCCGCCCATGTTGCGGTAGAGAATGACGCGGCCTTTCAGCGCCACGGCCAGATCCATCTTGCCGTCGTTGTCGAAATCGCCTGCCGCGCAGGCCAGTGCCTGGCCGCTGGCGTCCAGTCCGGTCGCGCTCACGGGAAGCTCCTGGAAGTGGCCGTTGTGCAGATTTTTATAGGCGCGGATCGCGTGGCTGCCGCTGCCCATCACCACCAGGTCCTGCGAGCCGGGCGCTTCGATATCGATCGCGCATTCTCCGCGGCTGACGCTGTCCGCCGCGCCTGTGCCGATCGGCAGCGCCTGGAAATGCACCGGGATCATGGGCCCCACCTTCAGCGGCGGCAGCTTCATCTCTTCCATGGTGGAGAGGTCGCCGCGGTCGCCGTATCCGACCCCCAGCGGCGTGGACAGCTTGGCCGCTGTCAGATGTTCGAAGATCTTCAGATGGACCTGCGCTTCCTGCGTCTTCCCCATCTGCTGCAGCGCCCGCGCCAGTCCGAACTGCGCCGAGCAGTGCGTCGGATTCAGCTTCAGGGCCGCCCTGAACTCGTCCACCGCCGCGCTGGTATTGCCCTGCATCAGCTGTAGCTGCCCCACAAAGTAGTGGGCATCGGCGTCATCCGGAACAAGAGCGACGGCCTTCTGCATGTACTCGATGGCCGCCTTCTGGTGGGCCTGGTCCATCTCCGTCAGTGCCAGGTTGTACCACGTGCGCGGATTCTTCGGCGCCATCTGCGTCGCCTTTTGCAGCTCCTGCTGCGCCTCCGCCAGCTTTTGCAGGTACAGCAGCGCAATCCCGCGGTTCATCACCGGAATCGCCGACGAGGGATCTGCCTGGTGAGCCTCCTCCAGCTTGGCCGCCGCTTTGGCCGTCAGCTGCTGGTTCATCAGCCCAATGCCCAGACCGTTGAGCCGCGCCGCCCGCAGCCGCGGGCTTTCGGCCTGGTGCGCGGCTCCGGCAGCCGGCTTGCTCTGATCCGCCGAATGTGCGACGCCCACCGCTGCGAGCAGCCCTGCCGCGGCCAGGAAAAGTATGCTGAAGGAAGTCTTTTTGGATGGCATGATTCGCCGTCCATTATAGGATTTCCAGCCATCGCCTGCCCTTTTCCCAGGGGCGTAAACTGTTACCGAAATCCCCCTTTCGAGGAAAATTCGTGGATCACCATCACCAGTACGTCGAGCGCGTCGTCGATCTCACCGATCCGGCCGCCAACGACATCGACAACCTTTCGCTCGACGAAGCCCGCCGCATCCTCCTCGAAGGCCCCGCCGAAGCCGTCCGCCACATCCACGGTTCCTTTGCGCTGATCGCGCGCTCCGGCAAGACCGTGAAAATGGCTCGCTCCCTCGATCGCCCCATGCGCTACTTCCTCGCCAAGCGGCAGGAAGGCCCGGCGCTCATCGTCGCGCACCGCATTGACGCCATTCACGAGTGGCTCAAATCCGAGGGCTTCGGCGATCAGTTCCACCCCAGCTACACCCGCATGGTTCCGGCCCATCATGTCGTCGAAATCCAGCTCATCGGCTGTCCCGATCCCGATCCCGTCTACACGCGCTTCTTCACGCCGGAGATGGGCACGCTGCCCGAGGATACCGGCGCCATCGGCCGCGCCTACATCGCCGCCATGGCGGACGAAGTGGCCCAGTGGCTCCAGCGCATTCCGTCGGACGCCCCCATCGGCGTCTGCTTCTCCGGAGGCATCGACTCCGGCAGCGTCTTTCTTGTGGCCTACCACACCATGCGGAAGCTGGGTATGAATCCCGGCCGCCTGAAGGCCTTCACCCTCGACCTCGGCAACGGTCCCGACCTGCAGCAGGCCCGCAACTTCCTGGAGCCGCTCGGCCTGGGGCTTTTCCTGGAGCCGATTGAAGCCGACCCCGCCACCCTCGATATCGCTGAGACCATCCGCATCGTCGAGGACTACAAGCCGCTCGACATCCAGTCCGCCACCATGGCGCTTGCGCTCTGCCGCGGCATCCGCCAGCGCTATCCGGACTGGAAGTACCTGCTCGACGGCGACGGCGGCGACGAGAACCTCAAGGACTACCCCATCGAGGAAAACCCCGAGCTGACCATCCGCAGCGTCATCAACAATTCCATGCTCTACCAGGAAGGCTGGGGCGTCGGCAAAATCAAGCACTCGCTCACCTACTCCGGCGGACTCAGCCGCTCCTACGCGCGCACCTATGCGCCCGCGCACCACTGCGGATTCACCGGCTTCAGCCCCTACACGCGGCCGGCGGTCATCGCCGTCGCCGAGGCCATTCCCTTCATCCGCATCACGGATTACAGCGTGGAGCGCCTCTACGAACTGAAGGGCGAAATCGTCTCCAAAGGCATCGAGGCCCTCACCGGCATGAAGATGCCGGTCTTCCCCAAGCGCCGCTTCCAGCACGGAGCTATTCCCGTCGAGGATCTCCGCCGCCGGATGCCCGACCGCGAGGCCGATTTCCGCAGCCGCTTCCTCTCGCTGTACCAGTGAACCTGCCGCTCTATCCCGAAACCCCCGCCGAGCGCGATGCCTGGATCGTCGCGCATCGGGCGGAGCGCGGGCCGCTCGATCCATACAAGCCGCA
>JAJZJJ010000227.1 GCA_021810175.1 Acidobacteriota bacterium
GCTGTATGCGCTGGATGCGCCGGCCATGGTGGTGGACGAGTATCTGCGGCGGGTGACGGTGCGGCATGGGCTCGCCGGAGAGAAGGCGAAATACGCGGAGATTCAGGCGCTGGCCGAGGCGGCCTTTACCGGGGAGCAGAACAGCGAATCGCCGACAGAACTGGCGCGGCACTACAACGAGTTTCACGCGCTGATGGTGCAGGTTGGCAAGGCGCACTGCGGGCGGGTGGCGCGGTGCGAGGAATGTCCGCTGGCGTGGGATCTGAAGGCGCGCTCGTGAGGGCGAGCGGGGATGCGAGACTGGGAGTATGACTCTGACGATCTACGCTGCGACCAGCAATGTGGGCAAGCTGCGCGATTTTGCGGTGGCGGCCGGCGAGAGCGAATTTGCGATTGAGCCGCTGCCCGGGCTGGAGGCGATTCCGGCACCGGAGGAAAACGAGGCGACGTTTGCCGGAAATGCCCAGCTGAAGGCCGCGTACTACAGCCGCGTGGCGGCGGAGCGGGGTAAGGCGGCGCTGGTGCTGGCGGACGATTCGGGGCTGGAAGTGGATGCTCTGGATGGCGCGCCGGGGGTGCGTTCGGCTCGCTACGCGCAAGATGCTGGATTTGAGCCGCACGAAGCGCCGGACGGGCGGGCGCGGAGCACGGATGAGCGGAACAATCTGTTCCTGCTGGAGCAGATGCGGGGGATGGAGCGGCGAACGGCCCGCTACCACTGCGTGCTGGCGCTGGCGAGGGCGGGCAAGGTACTGGCGACGGCGGATGGTTCGGTGGAGGGCGAGATTCTGAGTGCGCCACAGGGCAGCGGGGGATTTGGGTACGATCCGCTGTTTTTTCTACCGGAACTGGGGCGGACCATGGCGGAGATTTCGCTGGAAGAAAAGCACACGCTGAGTCATCGGGGGCGCGCGTTCCGGGCGCTGCTGCCGAAGCTGAAGCGGATCCTGGACTGAAGAAACTGGCGCGCGGGCGGCCGGATGTGAGGGATTGCGGAAGTTTTGGCGCGCCACTCCACAACCGTTAACTGAAGCGGTTAAAATGCCGCCATTCCGAAGAAAGGTTGTAAGGGGACCGTGGAACGCATTGACGCGCACCACCATTTTTGGCGCTACTCGGCGGCCGAGTACGAGTGGATCGACGAAGACATGGCCGCGATCCGGCGGGATTTTTTGCCGGAGGACCTGAACCGGGAGATGGCCGCAGCGGGCGTGAGCCGGGTGATTTCTGTGGAAGCCCGGCAGAGCCTGCGGGAGACGGAGTGGCTGCTGGAGTTGGCTGCCGCGCATGCGTGGATTGCGGGCGTGGTCGGCTGGGCGCCGCTGACGGACGCCGGAGTGGGTGAAGTGCTGGCGCGGCTGGCGGCGAATCCGCGGCTGCGCGGCATTCGCCAGGTGCTGCAGGGCGGACCGGACGCCTACATGGAGCGGGCGGATTTCAACGCGGGGATGGCGTGCCTGCACGGCCTGGGGCTGACGTACGACATTCTGATCGTGCACCATCAGCTGCCGGCGGCGATTCGACTGGTGGACCGGCATCCGGCGCAGATGTTTGTGCTGGATCACATTGCCAAGCCGCCGATTCGCGCCGGCGCGATGCAGCCGTGGGCGCAGAACATGGCGGAGATGGCGCGGCGGCCCAACGTGTTCTGCAAGCTTTCCGGTGTGGTGACGGAGGCGGATTACGCAGGCTGGACGTACGAGCGGATTCTGCCGTACATGGAGACGGCGCTGGAGGCTTTCGGCCCCCAACGGATGCTCTTTGGGTCGGACTGGCCGGTTTGCCGGGTGGCGACGACCTACTCCGACTGGATTGCGAATGTGGAGCGATTCGCCGCGAGACTTTCCGAAGGGGAGCGCCAGGCGCTCTTCCACGACAACGCTGTTCGCGCTTACCGCCTTGCATAGGCAAAAAAAAAGGAAACCCGCATTGAACTCGAGCCCTGTTGTATCCCAGTCCACGGCGCATTCCGGCACTGATCGGCCGCGTCTGATTCCTTCGGGACAGATGATCGCGTTTGTCATGGTTACTGTGCTGTTTTTTCTGTGGGCAATCCCGAACAATCTGAACGATATTCTGATCCGCCAGTTCATGACGTCGTTTTCGCTGAGCCGGCTGCAGGCGGGGCTGGTGCAGTCGGCGTTTTACATGGGGTATTTTCTGCTGGCGATTCCGGCGGGTATGCTGACGCATCGGGCGGGATACAAGGCCGGAATTCTGACCGGGCTGCTGCTGTTTGCGACGGGCGCGGTGCTGTTCTGGCCGGCGGCGATTGTGGACCGGTACTCCTTCTTTCTGGTGGCGCTGTTTGTGATCGCCAGCGGGCTCTCGTTTCTGGAGACGTCGGCGAATCCGTTTATCGCGGAGATGGGCGATCCACGCACCTCCGAACGACGGCTCAATCTGGCGCAGGCGTTCAACCCGGTGGGATCGATCAGCGGGGCGTTTCTGGGGACTATGTTTATTTTTTCCGGACGCGAACCGGACGCGGCGCAGGTGACGGCGATGAAGGCGGCGCATCGTTACCAGGCCTTTATGCATTCGGAGACGCTGCGGGTGGTGCATCCGTACGTGGTGCTGGCCGGAGTGGTGTTTGTGTGGGCCATTCTGATTGGGCTGACGAAGTTTCCGAAGGTGGGCACAGAGCGGACGGAGCATGTGCCAGGAGCGGCCGGACCTCCGGGGCGGCTCCTCCAGACCCACTTTGTGACCGCGGTGCTGGCGCAATTTCTTTATGTGGGCGCTCAGGTAGGGACGTGGAGTTACTACATCCAGTATTCGCAGGAGTACACGAAGATCGGTGAGCGGGAGGCCGGGTATTTGCTGACCGGAACGCTGGTCGCCTTCGCGCTGGGGCGCTTCTTCTCCGCCTGGCTGATGAAGCTGGTGAAGCCGGATCGGCTGATGGCAGCCTACGCGGTCATCAACGCGATGCTGGCGACGGTGGCGGTGCTGCATCCAGGCTGGGTGGGGACGTGGTGCATCTTTGTGTCGAGCTTCTTCATGTCGCTGATGTATCCGACAATTTTCGCGCTGGGCATCAAGGGGCTGGGCGACAAGACAAAGATTGGCGGCTCGATCATCGTGATGTCCATTGTGGGCGGGGCGGTGCTGACACCGGCCATGGGCAAGCTTTCCGAGATGAGCGGCGGAGTGGCGCTGGCGTACGCGGTTCCGGCGGTCTGCTACTGCGGCGTGGCGCTGTATTCGCTGCTGACGTCGCAGCCGCGGGGCCTTGCCGGGCTGGAGCCGGTTGCCGGCGATTAGGACCTGTTAACGCTACTGGGATGATTGGCGTTGCGAGCGAAAATGCGGTCAGCAGAGGCGGAGTCCGAAGGCTGTGGCGGCCCCACTGTCGAGGACGACAACGCGGGATGGCCGCATTTTCGCCGCAACCCGGGGTCCCCGGCGATGCAATCGCCGGGATGGAAGCCGAAGGGACGGGGGCCATTTTCCCCATTTCGTCGTCGATCGTCGCTAAGATACGCCCGGTATCTGTCACTCCTCTCTCCTCGAACTGAGGAGAATGGCCCTCCGTCGCCGCCATTCCAGTGGTGTTAACAGGCCCTGGCTAGAGCAGCAGCGCGGAGACGATCTCTCCGGGGGCGAGGCGATCGGCCGATTCCGGGACGACGAGGAAGGCATTGGCGCGCGCGGCGGCGGCCAGATCGCCGGAGCCCTGCCAGGGAATCCGGCGGATACGGGTTCCGGTGAAGCCGGGTTCGAGGCAGGCGGGCAGAAAGCGGGTGAGGCCAGGCTGGACGGCAACTTCTTCCGCGAGCGATGCCTGGCAGAAGCACGGAGCGGCGTCTGCTTCTCCGCCAATGGCGCGCAGCAGAGGCGCGGCGAACAGGGCGCAGGTGACCATGGTGGAGATGGGATTGCCGGGAAGCCCGAAGAAAAAGGGGCCAGGAAGCTTGCCGAAGACCGTGGGCTTGCCGGGCTGGATCCGGACACCGGTAAAGAAGAACTCCGCGCCGAGGGCGAGCAGGGCCTGCTCGACGAAGTCAAATTTGCCCATGGAAACGCCGCCGGTCAGGAGGATGAGGTCGGACTGCGAGGCCCGGGTGATGGCGTCCTGAGTGAGGGCGGGATCGTCGGGGACAACGGGAAGGATTTCGGGAGCGCCTCCCGCGGCGGCGACCTGAGCAGCAAGCGAGAAGCTGTTGGAGTTGCGGATCTGATGCGGCAGCGGGGTGACGGAAGGCTCGACCAGCTCGTCGCCAGTGGCGAGGATGGCCACGCGCGGGCGGGAAAAGACCTGGAGGGTGGAGTTACCGCAGGCCGCCGCAGCGGCAATGTGGCTGGGACCAAGACGGACGCCGGAAGGAATGACCACGTCGCCGGTGCTGGCTTCGGAGCCGGCGGGAACGATGTTTTCTCCGGAAGAGATGGTTTTGCCCTGAGCGAGACTGACCTGATCCTGAGAGACGGCGACGTGCTCCAGCATGACAACGCAGTCGGCCCCGGGAGGGACTGCGGCGCCGGTCATGATTTCAATGGCGCGGCCAGCGGGCAGGCCGCCGCCGCTCCAGGGCTGACCGGCGCGGAGCAAGCCAGCGATCTGGAGGGATCCGGCCCGCAGCTCGGCGGCTCGACAGGCGAAACCGTCGCGGGTGGAGCGGGGGAAGGGCGGCTGATCGCGGTCGGCGGTGACGGGTGTGGCCAGGACGCGTCCGGAAGCCTCCTGGAGAGGGACAGACTCCACTGGGCGAGGCGTAGAAGCAAGGCTGCCGATGTGGGATTGCACCAGGGCGGCGGCTTCAGGGTAGCCGAGAACGATGGATGGAGCAGCAGGCATATCCATTGAGATTGTCGCAAAGGCAAAGAGCGCCGCTTGCGCGGCGCTCTTTGCTGGGCTGAGGGCAACCGGCGATCAGCGGCGCCGGCGGCTCGAGTGATGACCGGAGTTTTGCGACTGGTCCATCTCCGCGACGACCTGTTTGGCATCGCTGGCAAACTGCCCGTTCGGGGCCAGTTCCAGGTACTTCTTGTATGCGGAGAGGCAGCCTGGGGGGGCGACGATCTTCTGCGTCTTCGGGTTGATGGTGGCCTTGCTGACGAGAGCCCGCGCCTTCAGGTAATACGGGATAGGAGATTTGGGATTGGCGGCGATGGCCTTGTCGGCAGCCGCCACGGTGGCGTTCGTGTGACCGAGGCGATCCATGAGGATGGTCTCGTTCTCGTAGTACATGCCGGCGTTGGTGGGATCGATCTGGGCGGCTTTGTCGTAGGTGGCTTCGGCGTCCTGGATCTTCCCCTGGTTAATGAGAGCCTCGCCGAGCTTGTCCATGGCCGCGGCCTGCATATGGGGGTTGGGTTTTTTTTGGGCCTGGTCCAGCGCGATGCCCTTTTGCAGAGACGTTTCCGCGTCAGCCCACTTTTTGAGGCCAGCCTGGGCCATTCCCAGCTCGACCCAGAGAACCGCGGCGTTCGGCTTGATCGCCACATCCTTCTGCATAAGGGCTTCAGCCTGGGCGAAGTTCTTTTCCTTATCGAAGGCGCGGGCCTTTCCGAGGTCGGAGTTGAGGCTCTTGATGACCTTGTTTTCTTTCAGGATTCCGGCGTTCTTCTTTTTGAGCTCTTCGATCTTCTTCCGCTCGGCGGCGGGGAGCTTGGAGATGAAGGCCTCGGTGGACATGTCGAAGTCGAGTTGCGTGTCCTTGCCCGGGGTGATCACCACGTGGTCGATCTGGTCGACGACCTGGTTTTTGGGCGTCGTGGGCGTGCGGAACGCGGCGGTATAGCTGCCGGCCTTAATGTTGGCTCCGTGATATTCGCCGTCCTGA
>JAJZJJ010000228.1 GCA_021810175.1 Acidobacteriota bacterium
GGCCCTACACGTCCAGCCTGCCTGACGCGGCCACCCTCCCGTACCAGTGGCCCGAATCCTTGATCGTCCGCTTCTCTGTCCTGAAGTCGATATACGTCATCCCGAACCGCTGGCTGTAGCCTTCAGCCCACTCAAAGTTGTCCAGAATGCTCCATGCGTGATACCCGCGCACCTTCGCCCCGTCCCGCATCGCCCGCGCCAGCTCCGCCAGGTGCTCGAGGTAGAACGTTGTCCGCCGCGCATCCGGCACCCGCTCCGGATCATTCGACAGCGGAGCATCCGAGTACGCGCATCCATTCTCCGTGATCTCAATCGGGAGCTTGTACGTCTTCCACATCTGCATCACAATGTCGTACATCCCGCGCGGCCACACCTCCCAGCCGTTGTATGTGATCGGTCCCCGGTGCGGCATCACGGCGTTGAAGTTCTCGCCAAACTCCGCGCCCTTGGCATACGACACAATGTGCCGGTTGTAATAATTAATGCCCATCCAGTCGAGCTTGGCCTTCATGATCTCACCGTCGCCCTCCTGGAAGCCCATCTCCTTGTATGGAATCCCACCCACAAACGCATCCGGGTAGCGCCCGTACAGCGCCGTATCGAGAAAGTAGACATTGTTGATCGCGTTGAAGCGTTTCGCCGCGGCAATATCCTCAGGGCTGTCCGTCGCCGGCGCGCCCGGAGACATGCTGAACGCCGTCCCCAGCTTCGCCTTCGGCGATACCGCCCGCATGGCACGGTACGCCTCACCCTGCGCCAGGTTCACCGTGTGTGCCGCCTTCAGAAACCGATCGATCCCCGTCAGCCCCGGCGCATGAATCCCAATCCCATACCCCAGGAACGTAAACACCCACGGCTCGTTAAAGATTGCCCACGTGTCCACTCGGTCGCCCAGCGCTTTCGTCACTATCCCGGCATAATCGGCAAAGTGCTTGTAGAGGTCCCGATTCGGCCATCCGCCCTGATCCTCTAATGCCTGTGGCAAATCCCAGTGGTACAGCGTGCACATCGGCCGCAGATTCGCCTTCAGCATCGCGTCCACCACTCTGCTGTAGTGATCCAATCCCTTCTGATTCACCTTGCCCGTGCCCAGAGGCTGAATCCGCGGCCAAGAAACCGAAAACCGCACGCTCTTCTGGTTCAGCTGCTGCATGATGGCAATGTCTTCCGGATACCGGTAATACGAGTCGCACGCCACATCGCCGGTGTCGCCGCCCTTGATGTTCCCCACCACATGCGAAAACCGGTCCCAGATCGACTCGCCCTTGCCGTCCGCCGTCCACGCACCCTCCACCTGGTAAGCCGCTGTCGCCGTGCCCCAGTAAAAATCCTTCGGAAATTGTGCGGCCTTGATCTCTGCCTCGGAAATGCTTCCCGGCGGCGGCAGTGCCGGTCCGTGCGGAGGCCACTGCATTTGCGCCCCAAGCATATAGCGTGAAAACGTCATCCCGCCCATCGCGGCGAGCGAACTGTTGATCAAAAACTGGCGCCGGTTCATAAGCAAATCCTCCAGATCGCGAGACAGTCAGCAGTCAATTACCCCCAACCCTGTCTTTCGCTGTTCCATGAAGCAGATGAATTCGTGGTGCCAGCAAAATCGATTGAGCACGGTAGTTCGCGGTCACCGTCCGGCATGGTAACCCATCACTGGGACAACTCGCAAAGATGTTTTTTCCTGAGTGAAGGAAGCAGCCTGCGTCACCGCTTCTTTCGTCGCGTCGGCGGGGGAGCCGTCGATTCGCGAATCACCAGCTCCGGCACAATCGCCACTTCCTGTTCGAAGCCCTCCTGCCCGCGAATACGCCCCAGCAGCAGCCGCGCCGCCATGTTGCCCATCTTGTGCAGCGGCTGCCGTATCGTCGTCAGGCTCGGCGAGTGGTACGCCGCGTACTCAAAATCGTCAAAGCCCACTACCGATACATCCTCCGGCACACAGAGTCCCTGCTCGCGCAGCGCCCGGATCGCCCCGATTGCCGCCAGGTCGTTGAACGCCACAATCGCCGTAAATTCCCGTGTCCTGCGCAGCAGATTATGCGTAATCGGCAATCCAAGCTCCGGGCTGGAAACCCCGCCTTCCACCTGCATCACCAGCTCCTGCGGAACTTCCAGCCCAAGTTCCTTGGCCACCGCCATCAGGCTCTTCCAGCGGTCCGCCGAATCCGAACTCGCCGCCCGTCCCCGCATGAATGCGATGCGCCTGTGCCCCAGCTGGAACAGGTGCCGCAATGTCAACTCCGCCGCCCTGTGATGGTCCAGGGTTATGTTTGTCACACCCGGCAGTTTCCTGTGTCCGGCCACGGCCACCGTAGGCAGCGTAGGAGCATGCTCCAGCAGCGTGTCAATCACAATGAAGCCCTCCACCGATCGGTCCTGCAGCATCCGCGGATATTCCTCAATCAAATCCGCTTTCCGCCGATGGCTCGCCGTCAGGTAGAAGTAGCCTTCCTCAATCAGCACTTCTTCAATGCCGTCCATCACGTGCGCTGAGTAACCATCGCTCAGCTCGGGCACCAGCACACCCACGTAAAAGCTCCGCCGCCCGCGCAGTGACCGCGCATAAAAGCTTGGCCGGTAATCAAACTTTTTCGCCGCCGCAATCACGCGGTCCCGCGTCTCCTGCGGGATCGACTTCACCCCCGGAGCATCGTTCAGCACAAGGGATATCGTCGCGGGCGAAAGATCCAGATACTCGCCCAGAATCTTCAGGCTCACCGGCCGTCCCACGGGCGGCAGGATCTTCTTCGTTGCGCTTTCACCGGCAGATTGGCGTCTCGGCATCACTGGAAGTGTCTGTCATCATGTACAAAAAGAGCAACCCGAAAACTCATGGCAACCGGAGCTTAACCTCCACCGCGCACCGATTGCCCTATAGTGAAACTATCTTTCTCGAACACACTGGGAGTTCTCCTTGCCCTTGAAAGTCGCCATCCTTGGATTCGGAACCGTAGGCGCCTCGGCCGCGCGCATCCTTGCCGAACAAAAAGTCCCCGGCCTCACCCTGACGCACGTCTATAACCGCAATGTCGCGCGTAAGCGTGTCGACTGGCTGCCTTCCGTCATCTGGACTGAGGACCTCGAAAGCGTCCTTACTTCAGACGCCGATGTCATCGTCGAGCTGATGGGCGGCCTCCATCCCGCCCACGACTGCGTTCGCCGTACCCTCCAGGCCGGCAAGTCCGTCGTCACCGCCAACAAAAAACTCATCGCCCTGCACGGTGTCGAACTCGAATCCATCGCCCGCCACAAAGGCGGCCACTTGCTTTACGGCGCCGCCGTCGCGGGCGGAATCCCCGTCATTCCCGGCCTCCAGCACGGCCTCGCCGGCGACAGGGTCACCCGCATGGAAGGCATTCTCAACGGCACCTCCAACTTCATCCTCAGCCGCATGGAGAAAGGTGGCGAATACGCCGACGAGCTCGCCGAGGCCCAGCGCCGCGGCTACGCCGAAGCCGATCCCACCGAAGATGTCGACGGCTTCGATGCCCGCTCCAAGCTGGTCATCCTCGCGCGTCTCGCCCTCGGCGTCGACGTTTCCCCAGAGGAAATCGCCTGCCAGAGCATCCGCCAGGTCGGCGCCATCGACTTCGCCTACGCAAAGGACCTCAACTGCACCATCCGGCCCGTTGCCCGCGCCGACCTCCGCAACGGCAAACTCGTCGCGCTCGTCGCTCCCATGCTCGTGCCCTTCAGCTCGCCGCTCGCCTGGTCCCGCGGAACGGAAAATATGGTCCTCATGACCGGCCAGTACGGCGGCGACGTCGTCTTCTCCGGCCACGGAGCAGGTGGTAACCCCACCGCCGTCGCCGTGGTCTCCGATCTCTGCGCCCTTGCCGCGGGAACTGCTCCTCGCGCGGGCGAGGCCGTGCCGGCCTCCGTCACCGGCGAATTCGAACTCCGCCACTACGTCCGTTTCGTCGTCAAAGACCGCCCAGGCATCGTCGCGGAAATCGCCGGAGCCATGGCCGCCCAGGGCATCAATATCGACTCTCTCTTCCAGCGCTCCGGCTTCGGCAAAGACAGCCTGCCCTTCGTCGTCACCACCGAACCTTGCGTCAACTCGCGCCTCAGGCTCGCCCTTGCCAGAATGCAGAACACCGACTGGCAGGCCGAGCTGCCCCTCGACCTGCAGGTTCTCGAGCCTGAACCAACCATCGTCGCCTGACGCACCTCACTCGGGCCCATCCTCCCGCCATCCGCTGCGCGAGGATGGGCTCACCCTCCCGAAGCAATCCCCAGGGAATCTACCTTGGCCGCTTGTCCTCGATCCCAATCTCCCAAAAATCCTCCATTTCACCTTCCATCTTCTTTCCTCTCAACAGCATCCAAGCAACGAGGCAAGAAGCTACCCCCCGCTTTGCAAGCAGTGCGGACTTTCCAGTCAGCGAATCCAGATCCCCTGGAGAGTGATTTCTTGTCGCATTCCAGTGTCACGGAGAGTTTTATGACGAAATCCAAAAATCTTGTTCGCCTGCCGCTCGCCGCGGCACTGGCGGTCGCTCTCACCTGCCTGTTTCTACCCTTGGCCGCCCACGGTCAAAACATCAGCCAGACAGCCAAGGCAGGGAAGTATTCCATTACCCTGAAGGTTCTGCCAGCTGAGTCCTTCATGGGTACTGACGCTGCCATGGCTTACGATGGCGGCGCAAAGCCCGAGGCCGTCGACGGCCCCATGCAGCCCAATCACCACATGGTGGCCTTCATCAGCAGGGACGGTCATCCAGTCGAGCGCGCCAACGTCAAGATTCGCTACCGCCTGGTTTCCAACGGCGGCTGGAAGAACCTTCCCGTTGCCCGCATGCACGTCAAGGGTAAGGGCGCTGATACCACCCACTTCGGCAACAACGTCAAATTGATGCCGGGCCAGTACCAGGTGCAGGTCACCGTCAATCACAAGAGAGCGAAGTTCCACTTCACCCTCCAGTAGCGCATCGCCTGCGCATCCTGGATCCCGCCTCGCGGCTTCAGGGTGTGCAGGCACACGACGTCGAGAAATCCGGACCGGCCGGAAAAATTCGGCACCTTCAGCGGCAGGAATGCCAGCTCTGCCCCGTATAGAACTCCACCGCATACCACTGGCTCGCCAGCCGCCTCACCGCGGGCACGGAGCAGGGAATCCCCGCGAACCTTCCTGCCGCGTGCGTCTTGGCCGCGTGTGTCAGTGAATTTGTCGGGTCATAAACCAGGTATACCGTCGTAACTCCCGCGCCAGGAAAACCCCACGCGTCCCAGACCGTGTGCTTCAGTTGCCCCGCCTCTTGCGGCTCCGCCAGCACCCTTCGCTGATAGCTCTTGCCGTACAGAAACCATCGCGCCGTATCCTGAACAGCAGACGTGTTCTTGAACAGAAACCACGTCACTCCGCAAAAAATCACCGCGGCCACCAGCATTGCCAGCGCATGCCGCTTCACTAATACAAGGCCGCCAATCAGGACCACCGACAGGCCAAAAGGCAAAAACAGAAAGACATACAGCAGCACCGCCAGGTCATCCCCAAACACCGCCAACGGAACAAATACGGCAAACGCCGCCGCCACCGCCGCGCACAACAGCCACGGACGGAAAATCTGCCTGAGCCTTGTCTTCTGCGATATTTCAGCCATTTTCGGGGAACTTCGTCACCCTCACCTTAACAAAAAGGGCTGCCGAAGCAGCCCCATGGCATTTCACCTTCATATCCAGCGAAGACCCGACTTGCGCCGGAGGCGCGTCCGCCCGTGCGGCCAGCACCGCCGGAGGCGCGTGCGCCCGTGCGGCCAGCACCGCCGGAGGCGAGTGTGC
>JAJZJJ010000229.1:0-1036 GCA_021810175.1 Acidobacteriota bacterium
GATCTAAGCTGCAGTTTCCGCAGACGGCGGAGTATACGCCGGCGCACGAGGCTTCGCTGGTGCGGCAGCTGCGGACGCGCCTGACGGCAACGCCGGGCGTGCAGGAAGTGACGTCGGGGCGCGCTCCCGACGATGGCGATTTTGAAGCCGCACGGGTGGCTCTGAACGGAGCCGCGCCAACGCGGCGGAACGCGCGCGGCTTCTTCTACTACGCATGGGTCGATCCGAACTACTTTCGCACGCTGGGGATTCCGCTCCTGAGCGGCGAAGGGTTTGCGGCGCAGTCGGGCGCGGCGGAAGGGGAGGCGATTCTGAGCCAGGCGGCGGCGGAACGGCTATGGCCGGGGAAGAATGCGGTTGGCCGGACGCTGCGGCTGGGGACGCAGGGGTTTGAAAACGGCGCGGGGAAACCGACACCGGACGGGCGCACATGGCGGGTGATCGGGGTGGCGCGGAACACGCGAGGCGTGCTCTTCGACGGCAGCGATTCGGCGAAGGTGTATCTGCCGCTGCCGGACGCCGATGTGCAGGATTATCCGATTCTGGTCCGGATGCGGAGCAATCCGCTGGGGCAGATGAATGCGGTGGGAGCGGCGGTGGCAGCGGTGGATCCGAACGTGGGCGTGGAGGCGACGACTCTGCGCCAGATGCTGAAGACGACCGGGCCGTTCATGGCGTCGGCGGTGGCGGCGGCGATCGCGTCCACAACCGGGCTGCTGGGGCTGCTGCTGGCCGCGATCGGGATTTACGGGATCGTCAGCTATGTGGTGGTGCTGCGGACGCGGGAGGTAGGAATCCGGATGGCTCTGGGCGCGAAGAAGCGCGACGTGCTGCTGCTGATTCTGCGGGAGAGCGCGCGGCCGGTGGTAATCGGGCTGGCGGTGGGGGTGGTGGCGGCGGGAGGGGTGGCGTGGCTGCTGCGGCACCTCCTGTATGGGCTGCACGGGGTGGATGGGGCGGCGTTTGCGGGCGTCTCCGTGCTGCTGCTGGGGATTGCTCTGGCGGCGGCGGCGGTTCCAGCGCGGCGTGCAATGCG
>JAJZJJ010000229.1:1046-5771 GCA_021810175.1 Acidobacteriota bacterium
GGTGGAGCCGATGGAGGCGCTGCGGTATGAGTAGCCTTTGCCGTCGGCGGATGAGTGCGGAGAGGAAGACGGGAGCGAATCAATGAAGAAGAAGAAGGGCGATAACCTGCAGGGCACGCTCGACTTGCTGGTGCTGAAGACGCTGGAGGCGGGGCCGATGCATGGGTGGGGGATCACGCTGCACATCGAGCGGGTCTCCGACGCCATGCTGCGGGTGGAGGAGGGATCGCTCTATCCGGCGCTGCACCGCATGGAGCAGCAGGGGTGGGTGGCCGCCTCGTGGGGCGTGAGCGAGAACAACCGCCGGGCGCGGTTCTACGAACTGACCGCGGCGGGACGGAAGCAACTGCAGACGGAGCGGGCGCGGTGGGAGAAGGTGACCGACGGAGTGGCGCTGGTACTGAACTTCCGGGGCGCGGTTTAGGGCCGGGCGGCGGGGGCACCCGGTTTTGGGTGTACAAGCTCGCCCGCCGGAGGCAGATGGCCAAGGGCCACTCGCCGACGGTGACCCGCTCCGGAGATGACTTTTGTTACCCCTTCCCATCTGCTGTGAGATCAGTCACATGCCGAAACCATCCGCGCGGAGGACCCTGTAAGGGGAACCGGAAGCGCCAGCCGCCGCCCCCGGCTCACTCTCAGCACGGGCGCTTCCTCTAAAATGGAAAGAGGCGAGGACAGTATTTTGCGTCGGAATTTCATCGTATTGGCGGCAATCGTCGCGGCTCTGAGCCTCATGTTTGCTGCCGGAATCGTCAACTACATCCACCAGCGCCGCGTGGCCGAGGCCAGACTCCAAGCCGAAAAGATGCTCCTCGTCCCTGCCGACGGCCAGGACAACACCATCTCGCCCTCTCAGGCCGCTGCCGAACTCGACGCCAACCCCTACACCACTCCGCTCAACGGGCAAAAGGCGCCGAACTTCACCCTCGTCGACCTGAAGGGCCACAAGGTTTCCCTGTCCAGCTTCCGCGGCCATCCCGTCATCGTCGACTTCTGGGCCACCTGGTGTCCTCCGTGCAGGGCCGAAATTCCCTCGCTCGAAAAACTCCAGACCCAGTACGCCAAACAGGGCCTCCAGGTCATCGGAGTCTCCGCCGACGAGCTGGATAACAGCGACCCCGCCGCTCTCTTCACCGAGAAGCGCGAAATCCAGGATTTCGCCAGAAAGATGCACATCAATTACCCCGTGCTCTTCGAAGGCAATTCCATCGCCGACCAGTGGGGCGGAGTCGACTCGCTGCCGACTACCTTCTTCATCAATCGCAGCGGAACCATTGTCGCTTCCACCATCGGTCTGGCGCCTCTGGAAGAGATTCAGGCGAACATTCAGAAAGCCATGACCAGCGGAGCCGCCTCGTGAAAAACCGGACCGGAATTCTCACCCTGTGCGCGCTGTTGCTGGCCTCCGTGCCGGCGCTGGCGCAGCATTTTCCCTGGCAGAGCTCGGCTTCCAGCAATGCTGCCTCGCATCAGCTCGTCCGCTTCCTCTTCCCGCAGCAGGTGGAGATCCAGGCCGGCAAGCCGGCGGTCATCGACCTGCATTTCCAGATCGAGCCAGGCCTGCACATCAACTCGCACGTGCCCAACCAGAGGAGCCTGATCCGGACCGAACTGATCCGGACCACCACGCCCGGCCTCAAAATCTCCTCAGTGGACTTTCCTGCCGGCGCCAGCTACGCCTTTGCGGCCGCGCCGACGGTGAAGCTGAGCGTGTACACAGGCGAGCTGAACGTGAAGGTGCACATCGACGCCCAGAGGGGCGACCATCTTTTTCAGGGCTCGCTGCGCTACCAGGCCTGCGACATGAACACCTGCTTCCCGCCGCGCAATGTGCCGGTTGCCGTGGATGTGATCGCTCACTGAGTCAGCCTCAGGCGCGGGCCGATGGCACGCCGGGGACGGCGGCAGTTGGCAGGTTGGCCGATAGCAGGTGGCGGGGTGGCCTACCCCCCTGGGGAATTCGCCTGTTTCCATCAAGCATATGATTCTAAAGGGGATGCCGGTTGGATGCAGGGATGGTGGCTCGGTAAGCATATGATTCTACAGTGTTTATCGACGCCATTTGTTTTGTTATGGATAGCGTACGCATATGATTCCATAGGGGTTAGTGGCTTCCACCTCTGCCGACTTCGGGCAGATGCCAGCGGGTCAGCTGGTCAGCAAGTCAGCGAGTTAGCGAGTCAGGCGGTCCGTACCGCCTTGGGATCCCCTCCCCCTGGGGGTCAACTTTTCAGGAAGCACATTGTTTTGAGCAGGTTGCATTTTCGCTCCGGAGGCTCTGGGCAGTAACTGACAGATCCGAAAGCAGATCGCCAGGGACTCTGGAATCGGCGGCGCGGCCCGGAAACTCAGGAGCGGTTTCACAAAAAGCGTCCTCAGAAAGAGCAAAAGGACCGCAGAGAGGAGGTCCTTTGCTGGAAATTTGACTTATAGATTCAGGATAACAAAGGGAGAGTTCAATCGTGCCAACTTTTCCGGCGGGCGGAGAGGCGTAACCCGTCTGGAATGTGGGGCCGGTTACTTCGGTGCGGGCGGTGGAGGGTTGACAGCGGGGGTGAACCCCTTGGGTGAGACGGTCTGAGTTTTGGCAGTTCGCCGCTGGATGGTTGCCGTCGAATCGCCAGGATTGACGCTCGTCTCAGGCAATGGCAGAGATTCCACGCTTCGCCGCCAGCGAGAGCAGCTTGGCCGCAGGGCCGCGAGGCTGTTTCTCTCCGCGCTCCCATTTGCTGACCACGCCAGCCGTAACATTCAGATGCGCAGCGAATACAGACTGGCTCAGTGCTGCCCTGGTACGAATCCCGCGAATTGTCCGCGGCGAGAGCCTGATGATCGGGGTGAGGCAATCCTGGTCGAACTCCCGCATGGTCATTGAGTCGATCATGCCGGCCTGATGAAGCCCCTCCGCGGCCTCATGGATCGCCGCGAAGGCGGGGCTCCGGTAGCTTTTCGCAGCGGCCTTTGGTTTCCTGGTTCTGGTGGAGCTTTTCTTTTTGGCTCCTTTTCCCGCTGACTTTTTCTCCTGGTTCGCCATGTTCGCACTCCTTTAGATTCGAAGGCTACGGACCTAGTTCTGCCTGCCGTTACCTGCTCTGGGCCGGGCGGAGTCCCGGGAAAAGCAGCCGGGAAAGGAAAAAGCTCTGTCGCGATTCGTCGGACAGAGCTTTCCCTGTTTCGAGGATGGCATTTCCGGGAAACAGGAGCAAGGATATTCGGCGGGGCGGACGGTACGGAAGGTCATTGGGTGGTGGGTTTTTGAGGACCGCCCGCCCATTACACGACCTTCGCGATGACCATTCCTGCTGGGGTGTTGAAGCCCCATTCGTGCTTGGGCGCTCCCTGATAGGTTTTGCCGTGCATCCGCACTCGCATTATCGAAGACTCGCGGATGCGATCTCGTAATATCTCCTGGCCGCGGCCACCCTTGGTCCAATCAACTGCAAAGTTAAACTCGCTGGGCAAGCGTTCGTCTGTGGATGGGCGGAACTCAAAGTTGGACGCGCCGTACAGCGGAACGAATCCGTTGGTCTTTGGATCCTGTATTTCCATGTGCGTATTGTATGACCAACTGCCCCTAGCAGGGGCGATTGTCCGCGACTGCGCCTGACTGCGCGGGGGCCTTCCCCTTCATCGCCTTGGAGACGCCGCGAACATTCGGCTATGGAGCTGTCCCGCTGAACGGGCGAACCACGATGTTTGCGCTTCGCCACCTTGCCGTTTGTTCCCGAATGCTCGTGCCGGCGTTGCCGCGCCGAATTGATGAGGCTTCCGGTCAGCCGGCTTTTTGGTGGAAATTCAGGGACGGCGATCCGCAAAGATTTATGGCGGGCTTCAGAGCGATGGAACCTACTTTTTGCGTTGCTTCCGGAGATTTATATACTTCACGCGCACTTCCGAGTACTTCAATGCGTCGAGCACGGATTGCATCACTGCAACGAGTGAGTAGATGAAGCATACCGCGAACGCCAGAAGGAAATACTTGGACTGCAATTCTGCTTTCTGACTAATCCGGAATGCTGCGTAAGAGTAGTCGAACAATGCCAGAAGGAGAGAGGCGAAGAGGGCGATCACCGTGAATTTAAATGACCAGACAATTGCGGTGTAGGAGCCATCTTCGTGGAGGAAAGAGATAAACTCGTTATCGCCCGCGGACATTATGATGGCGAAGGCCGCGAAGAAAACAGCAAATATGATGCTGAACGGACACCCCAACTGAGTAGAGGTCCCTGGCAAGTGTTGTGGATATCGATGCAGGGCACAAAAAGAAGATTGCTACTCCTGTAGCGAGCGCGGCAAGGAGATCCAATGAAAGAAAAATGCCGGAGATTCTCATCCGTTAAATCTTTTCAGTATCGACGTGAAAGAGTTAGTAAGAGCCCGAAGCACAGTGGCTCCTGTCGTGTTGTCGTTTGGAGCTTGTGCTGAAAGGGGTTGGCTCTGCGTGCTTATTTTGTGGGTTTTGCCGTCTACAGTTCCGGTGACCTCAGTGTGACCGTATCCATCCTCGGACATTACAATCTTTCGTCGAATCGATTTGTCGGCTTCGGGCTTTAGCCCGCCTTTTGCCGGGTTTCCCCGGTACACCTCCCGATATTGGCTGGCGTTCATCGCTTGGAGCCTCTCGTCGACGCGTTTCCACGGCTGCCTGTTGGAGGGGTTCGAGGGATGCAAGTAAATGCTTAGTTGATCGATTCTGGAGAATTTTCGGAGTGCATCCTCGAACAT
>JAJZJJ010000230.1 GCA_021810175.1 Acidobacteriota bacterium
GATTGCTCCGAGCGAGTATGGGTTTTATTCCAATGTGAACCCGAATGTGGACCGGGTACAGTGGAGCCAGAAAACGCAGCGAGTGATTGGGGCGCCAATCTGGAAGCAACTGGAGCCGACGCTGATGTTTAACGGCTATGGCGACGAGGTGGCAAGCCTGTACAAAGGCATGAACCTGAGCCGCTACTACTGAGAACCGGAAACAGGATCGAGAAAAGCCGCTGATGCCGAAATGGGCAATTGCAATCCTGAAGACTGCCGTGCACCTGGCGTGTCTGTTGCCGGTGGCGTGGCTGGTGTGGGGGGCGTACAAGAACACGCTGGGGCCCGACCCGACGCATACGGTGACCTTCTTTACGGGGCGGGGTACGTTGCGGCTGCTGGCGATTACGCTGGCGATTTCGCCGATACGGAAGTTATTTCCGAAGCGGCTGGGGTGGCTGATCCGGTTTCGGCGGCTGGTGGGGCTGTACGCGTTCTTTTACGCATGCCTGCATTTGCTGACGTATGTATGGCTGTATGCGGGCTTCAATGTGCAATACATGGTGGCGGACATCAGCAAGCGGAAGTTCATTACGGCGGGGCTGACGGCCTGGCTGCTGCTGCTGCCGCTGGCAGTGACGTCGACCTCCTGGTGGATAAGGAAGATGGGCGGCAAACGGTGGAACCGGCTGCACATGCTGGTGTATGTGGCGGCGATTGCGGGGCTGGTGCATTACTGGTGGGGCGTGAAGCCGGGCGTGTGGCGTCCGCTGGACATAACGCTGATTATTGGCGGGATTCTGCTTGCGAGGCCGCTGATTGCGGTGTGGAAGCGGCGGGAAGCTCCGGTGGTGGTGAAGATCGGTGGATAGCTTTCAGCTGTTAGCTTTTTTGGTCGCTGGAGACTTCCTCAGCGAAGATTCGCGGGCTTTGCCGAGGGGTTTGGTCATGCGGACGAAGTGGCAGGGCATGGTGACAGGACCGATCATTTCCGGTGGGATGGGTTCGGCTCCGGAGATGGCATAGCCGAGGCGCTGGTAATAGGCCGGGAGTTCTTCGCGGACATTGACGATGGTGAGATCCATGTGATGGGCGCCGAGCTCACGGGCGTATTCTTCGGCGGCGACGACGAGGCGGGTGCCGAGGCCGGACTTCTGGCGGGCGGGGTCGACGGAGAGCAGCCCGAGGTAGGCGCGATCACCTTTTAATTCGACGAAGACGCAGCCGTCGATGTGGTCTTGCTGTTCGGAGACGAGGAAGCGGCCGCGGTGGAAGTATTCGCGGGTGGCTTCGGGGTTGAGGCGGTCGTTTTTCTTGAAGAATTTTTCGACGGCGAAGGCTCGGTTGATGAGGTCCATGAGGGTGGGGAGATCGGATTCGGTGGCGAAGCGGAGGTCGGTCATGGGAGTGTGAACAGCCTGAAATCAGGGTAAAACAACGCGGGGTGGAGTTCCCGAAAAGAAAAAGCGCGCCGGCAAGGCGCGCTTGGTGATTCTGGATGAGATTTAGTGGGAGGCGCTGGGGTTTTCGTTGGCGGCGAGCTTGGCGGCATCGGCCTTGAGGGCACGCTGCTCGAGGGCATCAGCCTGCGGCAGGAGGCCAAGGGCAGTCTGAATCTCCGGATCCCAGTTGTCGACGACGACCTGTCCGCTGCGGTAGCCGAAGCTGGAAACGAAAATCTGCGACTTGATGGTGGTTTTGAGCCAAGGGAGGACGCCGTTGATGTTGGCCGGCGTGAACGCAATGTTCTTCGACTTGAGGAAGTTCTGGAAGTCGTTGAGGACGGCGTCGTTGACCTCGAAGTCGCGCGTGACCTTGTGGTCGACGACGTAGTGCTCGGCGAAGCGCTGGAAGACGTAGTGCGCGAGCAGCAGATTCTGGAAGTCGTTGTACTTGAGGGGGGTGAGTTCTACGTCGGGCGTGATGCCGCCACCGCCGTAGACGGTGCGGCCGGAGTCAGTGAGGTAGACTTTGCGGTCTTTCTTGTTCTGGTCGCCATGGTCGACGTAGTAGTAGTCGTAGAGCGAAACACCTTTGTAATTGCGCTGGATGAGGCGTCCGCTGGGCGTGTAGTAGTGATACGTCGTGAGCGTGAGGCCGGTGTTGTAGGAGAGCCTGTAGACGGTCTGGACGAGGCCCTTGCCGAAGGTGGTCTGGCCGGCGACGAGAGCGCGGTCGTGATCCTGGAGGGCGCCTGTGATGATTTCAGCGGCGGAGGCGGTACCGTGATTGACGAGCACGACGATGGGGAAGTCGGCGCCGTGGTTGCCGTGGGTGGCGCGATAGATTTCTTCAGGGTAGGCGCGGCCGCGCTGCGAGACGATGATTTGCCCGCGCTTGAGGAGATGGTCGCAAACGCTGACGGCTTCGACGAGGACACCGCCTGGGTTGTTGCGGAGGTCGATAATGAGGCCCTTCTGGTGCGGAACGCTCTTGAGGGCGTCAGCGAATTCGCGGCCGGTGGTTTCCTGAATCTGCTTGATGTGAATGTAGGCGATGCCGGGGCGGATTTCGTAGGCGACGTCGATGCTGGGGTTGGGGATTTCGTCGCGGGTGAGGGCAAAGATGAGCGGCTTGGGCGACCCGATGCGGTCCATGGTGACATGGACGGTGGTGCCCTTGGCTCCTTTGAGGAGGTTGGCGACGTCAGAGGAGGACATGCCGGCGGTGGATTTGCCGTCGATGGCCATGATGACGTCACCGGGATGGATGCCGGCCTTCCACGCGGGTGAACCCTCCATTGGATAAACGACGACGATGCGTGAGGTGCCGTGGATGAACTGGGGCTGGATGAGCATGCCGACGCCGTAGTAGTGGCCGCCTTCATCCTGCTGCATGGCCGCAAAGGCCTTGGGATCAAAGAAGCTGGAGTGAGGGTCGAGGGTGCGCAGCATGGCCGGAATGGCGCCGTCGTAGATGATGTTGCTGGGCATCTTTCCGGTGACGGGGTCGGCGTAGTTTTTGGCGACGATCTGATAAACGCTGCTGAACTGCTCGAGACTCTTGCGGAAGGCGGACTGATTGTCGGGGGACTGGGCACCGACGCGATGGCTGAGCAGGAGGCCGCCGAGGCCGCAAACGGTGAAGAAAACGACGAGAGAAAAGACGGTGCGGCGAGCTGCAGATGACATTCGGACGCGGAATCCTTGGGGCCCTGAATAGAGCTCTGATGCGTGCAGTATAGCATCCAGGCAGGGAGGGACGCGCTGCCGGAGCTGCGATGAACAAGGGGCGGAACGGTTCATTGGCTTTCGTGGGACGAGGCGTTTACTATCTGGAGAAGCGCTGCCTGACAACTTCAGCACGGAATTGTGCCGCGGAGTGGAGCGGGCGTGCTCCTATTGGGATTGTGATTGTGATGAAGCTTCGATCGTTACCGATTCGTGCGATGCTGGCCACCGGACTGGCCATCGCCGTGATACCGAGTTATGGACTAGGCCGCCGGGCCGAGGCCGATAACCCGAGCGTGCAGAACAACAGCAATCCGCTGCCGTACCCGGGCACAGTAGTAGAGCAGATTGTGGCGCGTGTGGATGACCGTGTGATTGACACCTCAGACTACGCGCGCGCGGAGAAAGAAGTTGAGCAGGATGCGAAGCGGCAGGACATGACGCCGGAACAATTGGCGCATGAGAAGAAGGATTTGCTGCGGAACCTGATTGACGAGCAACTATTGCTGGCCAAAGGCAAGCAGCTTGGGATTACGGGCGAGGACCAGCTGATTCGGCAGCTGGACGAGATTCGCAAGCAGAACCATCTGAAGTCGATGCAGGCGCTGCAGAATGCCGTAGAGTCGCAAGGGCTTTCGTGGCAGGACTTTAAGCAGCAGATCCGGCAGAACATAATTCGCTCGGAAGTGATCCGGCAGAAAGTGATGCCGAATATCCGGATCAATCCGGAGGAGGTGCAGGCCTACTACGACCGGCACAAGTCTGAGTTTGAGCATCCTGAGCAGATTCGTCTGAGCGAAATTCTGATTCCGACGCCGAATCCGGATGACGCGGCGCAGGTGGCGCAGGCAAAGCAGAAAGTTGACGCTATCTACAAGCAACTGAAGGGCGGAGCGAATTTCGCGAAGCTGGCGAAGGCGGATTCACACGGCCCGAGGGCGAGCCAGGGCGGCGACCTTGGGGTGTTCAAGAAGGGGCAACTGGCGCCGGAACTGGAACAGGACACGTTCTCTCTGAAAGCAGGGCAGTTTACCAAGCCGATTCAGACGCGGCAGGGGTGGATCATTCTGGCAGTGACGCAGCACGAGAATGCGGGCGTGGCGCCGCTGGATCAGGTGCAGAACCAGATCATGAACACGATCGGGGACAGAGAGATGCAGCCTGCGCTGCGGCAGTACCTGTCGAAGCTGCGGGAAGAAGCGTACATCGATATTCGCCCGGGATATACGGATACGGGGGCGACGGCGAACGAAATTAAGCCGATTTACAGCGCATACCTGCCACCCTCGGCAAAGAAGAAAAAGAAGCCGCATTTCGAGCGGAGAAGATTTGAGGCCAAGCGGGCAAAATACCGGCGGAAGGAAAAACTTGGCACCGAGAAACTGGGCAAGCGCGAAAAGATTCGCTATGGCCAGGCACCGCGTGAAGCTCTACCACCAGCACTGAACCAGACTGACCTGAACAGCGAGAATGGGCAGGAGGCGGCGAGCAATGTGCCGCAAGCCGGGATGAACAACCAGAACCAGGAAAACCGGAAACCGAGGAAGGTTCGGTACTCGAGCCTGGCGGAGCGGCGGCGCGTGGCCCGCGAGCGGAAGAAGGAAGAAGCAAGGGCGAAGAAGCTGAAAAAGAAGAATGCAAATTCGCACTATCCGGTACCGGTAGAAGGCAAGCTGGCGCAGGCGACGCAGGAAGTGCAAGAGTCGTCGCTTGGCCTGGGCGGCGCGACCAAGAAGAAGAAGACAGCGCATCCCATGCGCAGCGGGCCGAAGCGTCGCTACTCGACGGTGGAGTTGAAGAAAGAAGCGGAACAGAAAAAGAAGCAGCAGGCAGCTTCGAGCACGACGTCTGGTTCCGGCGGTTCGAGTACACAGCAATAAGCCAAACAGGACACACAACAGATGAAAGAGCCGATGGTCGCCGATCTTGGACGTTTCGAGAATCAGACGACCACCGGCTTTTTCTGCGTTGCGCAGAAGAGCGTGCGCAGCAAGAAGGACGGCGCGCCGTACCTGGCGCTGACGCTGGCCGACAGCAGCGGCCAGATTGAATGCCGGATGTGGGATCCGGGCGACGTGGGCGAGTTTGCGCAGGGCGACGTTGTGAAGATTCGGGGGCAGGTGAGCCGTTACCAGGACCGGCTGCAGATCACGATCGATAAGCTGCGCAAGGCCGGGGCGGGTGAGTATTCACCGGCGGATTTTGTTCCAGCGACAGAGCGCGACGTGGAGACGATGTGGGCCGAGTTGCAGAAGTGGGTTGCCACGATGGAGGACGGCGACCTGCAGCGGCTGGCACAGGCGTTTCTGGACGATGCGGGGATTGCGGCTGCGCTGCGCGAGGCTCCCGCAGCGAAGGCATTGCATCATGCCTGGATCGGCGGGCTGCTGGAACACATTCTGTCGCTGATGGGCGTGGCGGATGCGGTGGTCGGGAAATATCCGGGGGCGAACCGGGACCTGCTGCTGACGGGCGTGTTGCTGCATGACATCGGCAAATTGAAGGAGTTGCGCTGGGGCACGAGTTTTGAGTACACGCTGCCGGGTCAACTGCTGGGGCACATCACGATGGGCATAGGGATGGTGGAAGAGAAGATTGCGGCGCTGGGGA
>JAJZJJ010000231.1 GCA_021810175.1 Acidobacteriota bacterium
GCCTGGACAGATCAGCAGCGTCCTGCCGATTTACGCGGGCACGAACACCAGCCAGCCGGTAGGCTATGCGATCTACAAGCTGATCGACAGCGAACCGGCCGGGCAGCGGCAGCTTTCCGATCCGCGCGTGCAGCAGGCGATTCGCCAGCGGCTGCGCGAGAGTCAGGAACAGCTGCTGAAGAATGCTTATCTGGAAGTCCTGCGCGACCAGGCGCATGTGGTGAACTACTACGCCCAGCAAATCTTCAGGAACGGTGCACAGTAGGGGCACACGTTCGGGAGACACGCGGCCGGGAGAATCTCCCGGCCGTTTCTATTTGCCGAAAGCCTCGCTCTTCACCACGCCGGTTCCTTCGCGGATGGTGTGCAGCTTACCGGCGGCGAGTCCCTTGTAGGTCTCTTTGGCGCCGCTGGGCCAGAAGATCTCGAAATCCGCCGTGGTGGCCTTGCCGATTCCGTAGTGCAGCCGCGGATCGTTGACCGAGATGTAGCTGCCCTGGCTGGACAGCATCTGTGCCTGAACCTTGCCCTCGTAGTGGCCGAGCACCCGCGCGCCGATCGCGCTGCGGTTGCTCTTTGTGCCTTCCAGCTTGATCTTGACCCAGTTGTTGCTCTTCGGGGCATCGTTGCGGAGCAGCGACGGCGGCTCGTTGCGGTTCATGATGAGCACATCGAGATCGCCATCGTTGTCGAAATCGCCGAAGGCGCAGCCTCGGCTGTTGTGCGGGGCCGATATGCCCGGGCCGCCGCCGTGCAACATTTCCTCGAAGGTCGCGTTGTGCTCATTGCGGAAGAGCAGACGCGGGGTCATGCGCGGGAAGCGAACCGGATATTTGGGCGCCAGTTCCGGATACACTGTGCCGGTGACGATCAGGATGTCCGGATAGCCGTCGTTGTCCAGGTCGGTCATCCCCACGCCCCAGCAAATGAAACGGTGCTCGTTGCCGATTCCGGCTGGTCCGGCCACCGAGTCGAAGTAGCCTTTGCCATCGTTGCGGTACAGCCCGATCGGCTGATTGTAGAAGTGGGTCCGCACAATATCGAGATGGCCGTCGAGGTTGTAATCGCCGACGCCCACGCCCATTCCGCTCATGCGCTGTCCGTCGGGACTGACGGCCAGTCCCCGCAGAAGCGCCTCCTCGCGGAAGGTGCCGTCGTGGTTGTTCATCAGCAGGAAGCTGAAGGTCATGTCGCAGGCGACAAAAATGTCCGGCCAGCCGTCCTCGTCGGCGTCGAGAACCACCGCGGTGAGCGCATAGGAGCCGCTTAGCGCGCCAATGCCGCTTTCCTTCGAGGCGTCCGTGAAGGTGCCGTCGCCGTTGTTGCGGAAAAAATACTGGTGCGGCGCCTGTAGTCCCATCGGACCGCAGTTGACGGGTACACCCTCGTAATTGCAGTTTGGAACCGACATCGAAGGCCTGGGGCCATGGACGATGTCGATATCGATGTAGTTGCCCACAAACAGGTCCAGCAGACCATTCCGCCGGGTTTCGATGAAGGTGCAGCCGGAGCCGTAGAGCGTGCCCGTCTGCAGCAGCCCGGCCTCTTTTGTCACATCGGTGAAGGTGCCGTTGCCGTTGTTGCGGTAGAGCTTATTGTGGCCGTAGTAGGTCACAAAGATATCGTCGTAGCCGTCGTTGTTGTAATCGCCAACGCAGACGCCCATGGCCCAGCCGCTATGCAGCAGGCCGGCCTTCTCCGTCACGTCGGTAAAAGTGCCGTCGCGGTTATTGTGGTAGAGCCGGTTGGTCGCGCCGGGCGGAATACCGCTGAGCCGGCGGCCGGTGGGCAGAAAGATGTCCATCCACCCGTCGTTGTCGTAGTCGATGAAGGCGCAGCCGCATCCGGTGATTTCAAGAATGTAGGTTGCGTTATCGACACCGCCGTAGATCACCGGCTTCGTCAGGCCCGCCTGGGCGCCCACATCCACAAACCGGGAAAACGGCGCTGCGGAGTCAGGTGTGGCGGCCGTGGCCTGCAGGGAGCGCGGCAGCAGAGCGGGCGCGGCGGCAGCCGGCAGACTGCGCAAAACCTGCCGTCGCGTCCAGTGATTGTCCTTCATGGTGATCGCAGACCTCTGGGAAAAGTGATGCCCGGGGAGTTACTTTCCAGTCGCAGGCTGATTGGCCGCGACGATTTGCTTTTCTAATGACTGAGCTTCCGCGTTGTGGGGATCCAGCAGGAGAGCGCTTTCCGCCGCCGACTGGGCTTCGGTGAACTTCGATTCGGTGGCCAGTATGGCCGCCAGGCTGATCCATGCCTGGGTATACCCGGGGGCATCCTGAACCGCCTGCCGGAAGTGCTTTTCGGCGGAAGTCAGGTCGCCCACCTGGGATTCGAGATAGCCCAGCTGGTACTGGGCCAGGGCGAAGGTGGGATCGTCCTGAACCACTTTCTGCAGGGTCGCCTGTTCGGCCGCGGTATCGCCCGCAGCCTGCTGCGCCACAGCGAGCTTATATCCCACCAGAGCATTGTCGGGGGTTGCGTTGAATGCCTGCGTCAGCAGCTGAATGGCGTATTTGTAGTTCTTCTGCTCCATCGCCTGCGCCGCTTCCGCAGCGTTGGTGGAGGCCAGCGTTTTGTTCTGCCTGTTTTTCACGGCCTGCTGGTACAGCGCCAGCTCTTTGCGGGCGCCAGCCTGGTCGCCCAGATGGCCGAGAGTCTGGGCCAGCTGGAAATATGCCTCCGTCTCCTGCGTCCCCAGCTGGATGGCCTGTTCGAACTCCTTCTTTGCCCCGGCGTAATCCTGGAGATGAGAGAGCGCGATGCCCAGCCGGTAGTGGACGTCGGGCATTTGCGGCTTGAGGGTTGCCGCTTCGGTCAGATACTTCTTTGCCTCGGCATAATTCCCCGTCTGGTTGTCGAGCATCCCATTGTCATACAGGGTCTCAAAATCATGCGGCGCCTCGGTCAGGAGCTTCTCTCCAATAGGGCGAGCCAGTGACCATTTCTGATTCTGGACGAGCGTTTGAAAATAGTCGCTCTGCGCGGCCACGGAATTGGGGAGAAGTTCGTAGGTCCTTTTCGCCACCGCTTCCGCCTGATCGTCCCGCGCGATCTTCATGTCCAGCAGAACCAGCGTTCTGGAAAGAGCAATGGACTTTGGATCGCGTTCCAGCCCTTTCTCGGCTGTCTCGATGGCCTGCAGGGGTCTGGTGGTGCGATACTCCGCAATGGCCAGATTGTTGACCGAATCGATGTCGAGATTCGTCCGGGGCTGAAGCAGAGCCACGACCGCTTCATAGTCGTTGGTCTGGAACAGCGAATGGGTCAGGCCGTGGAGCGCCACAGTCGAGTTGGGATCGATTGCCAGCGCTGCCTGCCACTGGGGGATGGCCAGTTGCGGCTCAGAGAGATTGCCGTAAACGGTTGCCAGAAGAAGGTGGCTCACGATCACACTGGAATCGAGCCGGATCGATTCCTGAAGCGGCGCCACGGCTTGCTGGTAATGACCCAGATTGCAGAAGGCAAGACCCAGCAGATAGTGGTATTGCGCCGACTGTGGATCGAGTTGAATCACCTTCTGCAGCGTTGCGGCTTCTCCTGCGTAGTCGCCGGCCTGGTCCTGTGCGGAGGAAAGCCTGTATCCGAGTGCCGGGTTATCCGGCGCCGCATCGAACGCCTCAGTGAGAATATGAACGGCGTGGGCAAAGTTCTTCTGTTGCAGCGCAACTTTGGCCTCCGCGATTTTGCTGGCGACGATGGTGGAATTTTCTCTGTCCCGGACCGCCTGCTGATAGAGGACCAGCTGCTTCCTGGCCCCTGCGGTATCGCCCAGATGGCTCAGAGACTGGGCGAGAGCGAAGTGAGCCTCCGGTTCCGTGGCTCCCAGCTGAATGGCCAGTTCGAGCTGCTTTTTTGCCCCGGCATAGTCGTTGAGGTGGAAAAGCGTGATTCCCAGGTGGTACCGCAGGTCCGCCATTTTCGGCCGGAGGGCGGCGGCGGCCAGGAGATGTTCTTTGGCCGCCGCGTACTGTCTCTGCTGGCTCTCAAGCACGCCGTTGTCATACAGCGTGTCGAAGGCGTGGGGTGCTTCGGCCAGGAGCTTCCTGCCCAGCGGCACGCCTGGCCCCCAGTCGCCGTTAACGATCAGCGTTTGAAAATACGTTTCCTGTGCAGCTACAGAATCCGGATGCAGTTCGTAGCTCTTCCGCGCCACCACCTCGGCGTTATCAGTCAGGGCCGCCTTCAGATACAGGACCACCAGTGTCCGCGCCAGATGGAGAGAGGATGGATGAGCCTGCAGCGCGTCGGACGCGGTCTGAATCGCGCCTTTGCTGTTACCCGTCCGGTATTCGGCAATCGCCAGACTGTCCGCCAGACTGGCATCCAGTTTCTTCCTGGGCTGGAGCAAACGGACCACCCCGGCATCATCGTTCGCATCCAGAAGCGACTGCGTCAGCCCGTGAAGGGCGATCGAGGAATTCGCATCGATTTTCAGGGCCGCCTGCCACTCCGGTATGGCCAGCTGAGGTCTGGAAAGCTGGGCATACACCGATCCCAGCAGGAGGTGGGTCTTGAGCGAATGCGGCGCGGCCTGTGCTGAAAGCTGCAGCGGAGCCACCGCCGCTTCAAAATCCTTCGTTCCATAAAGCGACAGCCCCAGCAGGTAGTTAAGCTGAGGCGATTGGGGATCGATCCTGAGCGCCGACCGAAAGGCCGACTGCGCGCAGGCAAACTGATTATGGCCGCCGTACCAGTTGCCCAGGTCAGCCCATGCCTGGGCCGTGGGATGATTCTTCAGTGCTGCGGCCAGAGCGGGAGGCCTGTTGCAAACCGTCTGTCCACTCGCAGAAACGCCGCTCGATGCCATCGCCGCCAGCGCCAGGAGAGCCGCGAACGATGCACCACGATACCACCGGCGCGATTGTATCGCCGCTGCATTGCGGGTATGAGACATATGTCTGAAAATTGCGGTTAAAAATGTTAACAACACCATACTGAAGCCCCGCCCCGAGAGCAAGCGTTTTTGCGCGCCTTCAGTCAGGATAAGGCTCGCCGGTTTTGACGACGCGGATGTCATGATCCCGGAAGTACAATCCATGGTTGCCGGGCAGCTCGATTCTTGGCATATGACAGCTGACGCAGTGGGACTTGGCCACCGGACACACCCGGGCCTTGCCGACGATCGTGGGTTTGGCATCCGGGGCATGGCAGGCCAGGCATTTGCTGTCGTAATCGACCAGCCTGCGGTCGAGGTTTTTATGCGGATCGTGGCACGCGATGCAGCTGATCCGCGGGTCGGTGCCAATAAAGCACTGGCTCAGTTCCATACGGTAGGGTTGAAAGCGCACGTCCATCTTGCCCAGCCATCCATTGCGCACCACAGTGGAGAACGAGCGGTGGCACTGCCCGCAGAAGCTCGCCATGGAAGCCGCGGAGATGTATTTAAGGCTGGGCGGCTGCTGGCTGAAGTTGTCCACCGCTGCCTCCTGCGCATGCTGCAGCGCGCCCTGATGGCAATGCGAGCAGCTCAGGCCCGGATGCAGCGTGTCCAGCGTCAGCTTGTGATGGCTGACCGAATTCGTGGAGTGGCAGGCGAAGCACGAATTGACATCCATCGTCGAAAGCCTGCGCCCCATGGCCTGCACCAGGGTCTGCGGCCGCAGCTGCTCGTCCCCGGTCGTGATCCCCAGCGCATGCTTTCCCGCGTAATAGCTGACCAGGCTCTCGTAAAACGCGCCCTGGTACTCGAAGACCCACGTCTGCGTGCCGGCGCCGAACGCGTAGTAGATGGGCAGC
>JAJZJJ010000232.1 GCA_021810175.1 Acidobacteriota bacterium
CGACTGCTTGTTGATCGTGGAAATCACCGCGCAGGTGTTCGAGTCGAAGCCGTAAACCGCGTTGTCGTAGCCGATCGAGGAAACCACACCCCGCACCAGTGCCTGAAAGTCCACATAGGCCTGCGTGGTGATTTCGCCGGCAATCACAACCAGCCCCGTCGCGGTCAGCGTCTCGCAGGCCACGCGGGAGTAAGGATCCTGCTCCAGGCAGGCGTCGAGGATCGCATCGGAGATCTGGTCGGCAATCTTATCGGGATGGCCTTCCGTCACAGATTCCGATGTAAAAAGAAAACGTTCTGATGCTGGCAAGGGATGTCCCTCCGGAAAATGCGGATCACGTCGCGAAGGGCGAAATCCGGGATTCGTTCTATTTAATGGTACAAGGCCAGGGACGCGGGCACAAAGGGTTGCAGCTAAAGGGCGGCGAAGGCCATTGGAGTGGGAAAAGCGAGGGGTGAGGGGATTTCGGGCATTTTGTTGTTTTCGCGGAAACAATCCATGGTGTAGAAAGGCTGCCATGCGATGGCCCGCGATCTGCCTGACCGTTCTTTGCGCCGCCACAGCCTGGGGCCAAAGCGAGAAGCTTTCGGTCTGGCCTCACCTGATAGACACGAAAAAGTGCTCGGAAGCGCATCAGTTGTGCGAAATGTACGTTCACGCCCCTGCCATTGCCGATCAGGTCTCGGCCCAGAAATGCCTGGCAAACGCCGCTCTCTGCGGGCATAGCGTCCTTATGCTGCAGGGGGATGATAACGGCGGCGGCACGGTCAGCGGCGGCTACATGCGGGACGCAACGAAGAAAGCAATCTCCCATCTGGATGCTGCGCTGAAGCTGGCTCCCCAGGACCTCTCGATTCATTTGGGCCGCCTGTATGTGCTGGAAACCGCTGGCGAGTACGACCAGATGCTGCAGGCGCTCAACCAAAGCTGTTCGATCTACAAAGGGAAACATGCACTGGACGCATGGCTGGGATATACCCCGGATTTTCAGGAACTTGGACTCTATCGTGTGGCCGTCGCCTATATGAAGATTCTGAACACTCATTATCCCGGCAACTCAGACGTGACAGGCAATATCGGAGCTTTCCTGATGATGGATGGAAAGATGGACGAGGCGATCGTTTATCTGAAGAAGGCCGTCGCGCTGGCCCCGAATGATCCGATCAATACCTGGGATTTAGGACGAGCCTACGATTACAACGGCCAAACTACGCTTGCCGACAAGTGGTATCGGAAGGGCTTGTCTCTTCAGACGGATAAGAAGCAGTTGAGGGAGAACGAGTGCATCTACGCCAAATTCGTCGCCGACAAGCTGCACCAGCCCCAGCGAGCCTGCGCGCTGGAAAAAGCGAACTGCGGACCAAAGCACCAGTCAGCATGTGGGCCCGCCGCCACTTTCGCAAAGCCAGTCTCGGCGAGCCCAGCTAAAACTAAATAAGGTGCCGAGAGGAGGAACCTTACGGCTCATTTTGGGGAAGAGTTCCTAACTCCGCGTCAGCCCGATTTGCACAGGCAGGGATGTCAATCCTTACCGAGGTAACTTCAGCCGCAACCCGTTTGTTTCCCGCGCGAATTCCCTGAAACGCCCTGACATATCTGGCACTCTTAACCGCGCTTCCCGGTATTCTGGATGTATAGATAGTTTTTCGTCCAGCCTCGTTAGCGCGAGGCTTTTCCTTTGGGGCAGTGAATTCCGAACTGGCCATGGAGCCCGGAATTCTCTCCCGTTGATCCGCTGATTCGCTTCAGCCCCAGAGGCTCTGGCCATCTGCCCTGTTTTCAGACAGTTGCAGCCCAGAGCCTCTGGACAAAAAGTGCAAGTTGTTTGAAATCATATGTATCCGGAAAAGTTGACCCAGGGGCGGAGGTATGGACAGGGATTCCTGACCAGCTGATTGGCCGATTCGCTAACCGCCGCCTGCTGCCTGCCGTCTGCTGCCTGCTGTCTGCTGTCTGCTGCCTGATCCAAAGCCCCTGGGAAGTGCCAAAGAATCATATGCTTAGCCGTTGTCGAGCTGGTAAATACAACACTAACCCATGAAGAATCATATGGATACGAAAAAGATGACCCAGGGTATCCCGCTGCCTGGGGGTACGGACTGGCTGCCTGCCGCCTGCCGCCTGCCGACTGCCGTCTGCCGTCTGCTCATCGCTGATCCAAAGCCCCTGGGAAGTGCCAATGAATCATATGCTTAGCCGTTGTCGAGCTGGTAAACACAACACTAACCCATGAAGAATCATATGGATACGAAAAAGATGACCCAGGGGCGCCGAGGAGCGAAAGGCTCGCCGCTCACTCACCCGTCATCCCGCCTGGATCGAGCACCGCCGCCTGCTCCTCGCTCAGTCCGGCCTTCCGCCGCGCCAGCGACACCATCGATTCGCCGCTGGCCACCGACTCCTTCACCAACTCCGCGGCCCGGGCGTACCCGATCAGCGGATTCAGCGCCGTCGCCAGCGCAATCGTGCTCTCGGCATACTGCTGGCACCGCTCCCGGTTGGCCGAGATGCCCTCGACGCACCGCTCGCGGAAGACCCGCAGCATGTTCGCCAGAATCGTGATGCTCTGGAGCACGTTCCAGGCCATCGCCGGCATCATCACGTTCAGCTCCAGTTGCCCGGCCTGCACCGCCATCGCCACGGCCGCATCGTTGCCCACCACCTGAAAGCTCACCATGGCCGCCAGCTCGGCCATTACTGGATTCACCTTGCCCGGCATGATCGATGAGCCAGGCTGCAGAGCCGGCAGGTGGATCTCGTTGAAGCCCGTGTTTGGCCCCGACGAAAGTAGCCGTAAGTCGTTGGAAATACGGATGGTTTCCAGCGCCAGCGCCCGCAGCGAGCCGCTCACCAGCGCCATGCAGCTCTGCGACTGCATCGCCCAGCGCGGGTTCTCGGCTGGAACCAGCTTCTGCCCGGAAATCCGCTCCAGCCCGGCCACTGCCTTCGGCCGGAACGCCGGAGGCGCGTTCAGCCCGGTGCCGACCGCGGTCCCGCCCAAACCCAGCTCCCGCAGCGAATCGGCCGCCTGCCGGATCGCCGCTCCACCCCTCCGGAAGGCCATCCCGTACGCCGCGAACTCCTGCCCCAGCCGGATCGGAACCGCGTCCTGCATATGCGTCCGCCCGGCCTTCACCACGGAGTCGAACTCGCTTCCCTTCCGCTCGAACGCCTCGGCCACGCCGTCGATTTCGGGATACAGCGTCTCCAGCGCCAGCAGCGCCGCCAGCCGCATCGCGGTCGGAAACACATCGTTCGTCGACTGCCCAAAGTTCACGTGGTCGTTCGGATGAACCTCGGCATAGGAGCCCAGCTCATGACCCAGAATCTCGTTCGCCCGGTTGGCGATCACCTCGTTGGCGTTCATGTGGAAGCTCACTCCCGCTCCCGCCTGGAAGACATCGACCACGAAGTCCGCATCGTGCCGCCCGTCGATCGTCTCCTGCGCCGCCGCGGCAATCGCTTTGGCCCGCCGCTCGTCGAGCGTGCCCACCTCACGGTTCGCCTCGGCCGCGGCCCGCTTCACCATCCCCATCGCCCGGATCAGCAGCGGATGCGCCCGCATCCCGGAGATGGGAAAGTTCTCTACCGCCCGAGCCGTCTGGGCTCCGAAATACGCCCTGGACGGAACCTCGAAGAATCCCAGCGAATCCTTCTCCCTGCGAGTGTCGGACATGACCGCTCCTTTCCGCACGCTCCACCTCTCTGATGAGCAGAGCGACGACAGGAGGCTCAGCAATTTGCAGGCCGCAGTTACTCGGGAACAACCGGCGGCAGCGGAATCCCGCTGAAACGCTCCCGGGAAGCCGCCCAGGCAATGAACAGCCCGGCGCCCACAATCAGCGCTCCGCCGATCAGCATAGACGCCGTCGGCTTCTGATGCCAGATCAGCCAGGCCATCACGCCTCCGGTGATCAGCTGCGTGTAGTGGTACTGCGAAACGTTCGCGGCGGAAGTATGCCGCAGCGCGATGAAAAAGCAAAGGGTTCCCAGCGAGCAGAAGAGCCCCATCCCGACCAGCATCCCGGTCAGTTCGGGAGTCAGCGGCACGGCATGGCCGAGCATCAGTCCAAAGCCGGCCACCGCCATCACCAGCCCGGAGAAAAAGGTCAGGCTCTCCGGCGTCTCCGTCTGGGTGAGCACCCGCGACCAGACCATGTTGACCGAGAAGCAGGCCACGCAGAGCAGGCACGCCGCGTATCCCGCCCAGTCGGCGTGCCGGGCCGCTCCGAAAGGATCGATGGCAATCACCACGCCGGCGAATCCAGTCGCCACAGCAAGGCCCTTGCGCCAGGTCAGCCGCTCGCGCAAGAAGATCGCCGACAGAATCGTCGTCACCATCGGAGCCATGAAAATGAGGATGTAGAAGAGCGTCAGGCTCAGGTGGCGCAAAGCGATCACCACGCCTAGGTTGTTGCCCAGGTCCAACAGCGAACGAACCAGCTGCCGGAAAAGGTTGCGCGGCCACAGATGCCGAAGATCGTGCCGCCAAAGCGTGTACACGAAGAGAAATCCAGCAATGAACAGGCCGAGAAACGCCACCACTTCATACGCCGGTAGGCTGGAATGCCCCGCCAGCTTGATGACCGTATCGGTCAGCACCCAGAAGGTGAACCCGGCAAGAGCGAAGCCAATGGCGCCAAGATGGGAGACAGAAGCCTTCATGAGACGGGCAACCTTACAGGAAAGGGAACCGGCATCCAAATCGCTTCGGCCGCACAAAGGCGGCCGAAGGAAGAATCAGGATGCACGGAGCCTGCAGCCGACGCACTATGCAAGGATCGGAACGCCGGCGAAATCATTCTGGATGCGGGTCTTCCATTCCGCCGGACCGGTCTGGTGAACGGAAACACCCTGAGCGTCAACGGCAACCGTAACCGGCATGTCTTCGACCTCGAATTCGTAGATTGCCTCCATCCCGAGATCCTCAAACGCCACGACGCGAGCGGCTCGGATGGCTTTGGAGACGAGATAGGCTGCGCCGCCCACCGCCATCAGGTAAACCGCGTGATTGTCGCGGATGGCCTCGATGGCGACCTGGCCCCGCTCTGCCTTGCCCACCATTCCGAGCAGGCCAGTCTGCTCCAGCATCTGGCGGGTGAATTTGTCCATGCGGGTAGCCGTGGTCGGCCCCGCCGGTCCCATCACCTCGTCGCGGACCGGATCGACGGGGCCGACGTAATAGATGAAGCGGTTGGTGAAATCCACCGGCAGCTTCTCGCCGCGGTTCAGCATGTCCGTCATGCGTTTGTGCGCTGCGTCGCGGCCGGTCAGCAGCTTGCCCCGCAGCAGCAGCACTTCGCCGGGCTTCCAGGTGGCGGCCTCTTCGCGGGTGATGGTGTCAAGGTTCACGCGGCGCGCGCTGGAAACATCGTAGGTCAGCTTCGGCCAGTCTTCGAGCGAGGGCGGCTTGAGCGCCACCGGCCCGGAACCGTCCAGCACAAAGTGAGCGTGGCGCGTGGCGGCGCAGTTGGGAATCATGGCCACGGGCAAATTCGCCGCATGGGTGGGATAATCCCGGATCTTCACGTCCAGCACGGTGGTAAGACCGCCCAGCCCCTGCGCGCCGATGCCCAGCTTATTCACCTTGTCATAGATCTCGATCCGCAGTTCCTCGATGCGGTTTTGCGGGCCGCGGGCGAGCAGGTCGCGCATGTCGATCGGGTCCATCAGCGATTCCTTGGCCAGCAGCATCGCCTTCTCCGCCGTGCCGCCAATGCCGATGCCCAGC
>JAJZJJ010000233.1 GCA_021810175.1 Acidobacteriota bacterium
GGGCGCGGTGCTATGGGCTGGGGCTTCGCTGGCGAAGGGGTTGAAGGATGTGGGGTCGAAGTTAGTGTCTTCTTCGGCGGGGGTGAGGGCGAGGGTGGTTTGGGCGGAGTCGCCGAAGTCGAAGGACGTATCGGGATCGGTGTTGGGGCTCGCGTCGGCGGGGAAGTTGGTGTCGTCTGAGATGGGCGGCTCGGCGGCGGATTCTGCGCCGGGCGCTACGTCTTCAGAGAGTTTGTCCGCGAAGTTGGGCGCGAGCATGGCGCGAGCGTCTTCGATGAGCTGCTGGAATTCAGCCAGGGCGTGGAGGGCGCGGGCGGAGAGCAGCTTCTCGCGGCGGGCGTGGGAGATGGCGTTCCAGGAGCTTGAGCCGGTTTCAAGCGCGATGCGCTCGATGGTTTCGAGAGTGGTTTTGCCGATGCCGCGGGGCGGAGTGTTGATGCAGCGCTGGAGGGCGATGGAGTCGTTTGGGTTTTTGACGAGCTTGAGGTAGCTGAGGAGGTCCTTGATTTCGGCGCGCTCGTAAAACGAAAAGCCGCCAACCATGGTGTAGCTGATGCCATAGCGGCGCATGGCTTCTTCGACGAGGCGGGACTGCGAGTTGGTGCGGTAGAGGACGGCGGCGCGGGGCTGGTCGTCGGATTCTCCGGCCTTGCGGAGATATTTGTTGATGGAGTCGGCGATGAAGAGGGCTTCGTTTTCGCCGTCCGGCGCTTCGTAATAGCCGATGAGTGCGCCGCCTTCGCGGGAAGTCCAGAGCTGCTTACCCTTGCGCTGGGCGTTACGGGAGACGACAGCGGAAGCGGCCTCAAGAATGACCTGGGTGGAGCGGTAATTCTGCTCCAGCCGGATGGTTTTGGCGCTGGGGAAATCTTTCTCGAACTCGAGGATGTTGCGAATGTCTGCTCCACGCCAGGAGTAGATGCTCTGGTCTTCGTCGCCGACGACGCAGACGTTTTGTTTAGGACCGGCGAGGAGCTTCATGAGCTCGTACTGGGGGCGGTTGGTGTCCTGATATTCGTCGATGAGTAGGTACTGGTAGCGGCGGTTATAGCGCTCGCGGATTTCCGCGGAGGATTTGAGGACGCGGACGGCTTCGAGGAGGAGGTCATCGAAGTCGAGGGCGTTGTTGGTGCGGAGCTCCTTGCGGTAGGCCTCGAAGATGTGGGCGACGCGCTCGCTGACGGGGTCGGCGGACTGGAGGTAGTACTCCTGGGGATCGATCATGTGGTTTTTGGCCCAGGAGATTTTGGAGAGCACGGTGCGCGGGGTGAGCTGCTTGTCGTCGAGGTTCATGCGGCGCATGATCTGCTTGACGAGGGATTGCTGCTCGTTTTCGTCGTAGATGGCGAAGGTTTTGGTGAGGCCTTCGTTGCCGATGCGGAGGGATTCGATGTCTCGCCGGAGCAGGCGCACGCAGAAGGAGTGAAAGGTGGCGAGCAGAGGCTTGGCAAGGGTGGCGTGGCCGATGAGAGCGTCGACGCGCTCGGCCATTTCGCGGGCGGCCTTGTTGGTAAAGGTGACGGCGAGGATGGAGTCGGGGGCGACGCCGCGCTCCTGAATGAGATAGGCGATGCGGTGGGTAATGACGCGAGTTTTGCCGGAGCCTGCGCCCGCAAGGATGAGGACGGGGCCGTCGACGTTTTCGACGCCGGCGCGCTGTTGCGGATTGAGCTTGTCGAGTAATTGCTGCAAGGCGGGGTTCCTGCTTCTATTTTACCGGCTGGATTTGAGGCGCGCCGGGATGCTGGACCGGCGTGGAAAAACGGGATAGCGTCAAAGGCATGAACGGAGTGGAGTTATCCCTTGAGGGGAAGGTTGTGCTGGTGACGGGCGGCTCGCGCGGGATTGGGCGGGCGACGGTGGGGCTGTTTCACAAGGCGGGCGCGAAGGTTGCGTTCAATTATTTGCAGGCGAAGGCGCAGGCCGAGGAAGTGGTGGCGCTGTGCGGCGGTGCGGAGTGGTGCCGGGCGTTTCAGCAGGAACTGTTGATGCCGGCGGACGGGCGCAAGCTGGTGGCCGCTGTGGTGGCGGCGTTCGGGCGTCTGGATGCGCTGGTGGTGAATCACGGGATATGGCCGCCGGAGGATGTGGGGATTTCCGCGATGACCGACGAGCAGTGGCATCGGACGATTGCGGTGAACCTGGACAGCGCGTTTGGGCTGATTCAGGCGGCGGTGGCGCAGATGGAGAAGCAAGGCAGGCCAGCGCACGGAGCGGCGGCCGGGCATGTGGTGCTGGTGAGCTCGACGGCGGGGCAACGGGGCGAGGCTTTCCATGCGGATTATGCGGCGAGCAAGGGCGCGCTGATCAGCATGACGAAGGGGCTGGCGACGGAGCTGGCTGCGAAGGGAATCTATGTGAATTGCGTGGCGCCGGGCTGGGTGATGACGGATATGAGCGCTCCTGCACTGGCGGATGCGCATACGCGGGAGAAGATTTTCTCGGCGATACCGCTGGGGAGGGTGGCGGACCCGATGGAGGTGGCGGGGCCGATTGTCTTTTTGTGCACGCCGTATGCCGGGTTCATGACGGGCGAGATTGTGAACGTGAACGGCGGCGCGGTGCTGGTGGGGTAGAGGTCTTTGCGATGAAGCGGTGTCTAGCAGTGGTGCTGGGGCTATTTGTCACTGTTTCTGTGGCGTATGCGCAAAGCGGGATTGGAGTTGGCGCGGCGGATGCGGGATCGGGACAGGGTTCGGGGCTGGGTTCGCACAAAGGGCGCGAGCTGCTGAAGGAGATGGTGCAGGCGCTGGGGGGCCAGAAGTGGCTCGATATGAAGAATGCGTATCACGAAGGGCGCATCGCCGGGTACTTTCAGGGGCGGCCTGACGATTCGCTGCAGATGTATTTTGACTGGCGGGAGCCGCTGGGGCCGGAGCGCGAAGAATTGACGAAAAAGCGCGACGTGGTGGAGATGTACACGGGCGACAGTTGCACGGAGATCGACTACAAGGGCGCGCACCCTCAGATGAAGAAGATTTGCGAGAGCTACCTGCGGCGGCGGAAGCACAGCATCGGTCAGGCGGTGCGGGTGTGGCTGAAAGAGCCCGGAACGATTGTGGAATACGACGGGCAGAAGCTGTCAGAAAACCACCTGGTGGACCAGGTGACGCTGATCAGCGAGGACAACGACAGCATCACTATCCAGCTGCATGAGTACTCGCACTTGCCGATGGAGGTGAGCTACGAGTGGCGGGATCCGGTGTATCACGACATGGACAAGGACGTGGTGCAGTTCTCGGACTACCACATGATCGACGGGATCGCTACGCCGTTGACGATCACCTACATTCACAACGGATTGATGACCGAGCAGCGGTTTGTGTATTTCGCGGCGTACAACGTGAAGCTGCCTCCGGCCGGGTTCAGCATCGCCAAGACGGTGCAGCAGATTGTGAAGAAGTACAAGTAGGGGCCGGCCGTTCAGGGGACTTGCCGGACTCGCCCGGGGTCGTGGCATTCCCAGTTTGTTCGAGACAGGGAGGCGCGGGTCTTTGGGGCGAGAATAGAGATATGGAGATACGCGTGAGCGATGTGCTGATCGTGGTGGATGTGCAGAATGATTTCTGCCCGGGCGGAGCGCTGGCGGTTCCGAAGGGCGATGAGGTGATTGCGCCGATTCTGCGCGCGGCGCCGCGGTTTGCGCACATTGTGCTGACGCAGGACTGGCATCCGGCGGGGCACTGGTCATTTGCGACGGCGCACCCGGGGCGCGAGCCGCTGGAGACGGTGGAGATGGCGTATGGGGAGCAGACGCTGTGGCCGGAGCATTGCGTGCAGGGGACGTGGGGCGCGGAGCTGCATCCGGAGCTGGATTTGCCGCAGGCGGAGCTGATTTTGCGCAAGGGCTTCCGGGCGGAGGTGGATTCGTATTCGGCGTTTTATGAGAATGACCGGCAGACGGAGACGGGGCTGGCGGGATACCTGCGCGAGCGCGGGTTGAAGCGGGCGTTCTTTGCGGGACTGGCGTACGACTTTTGCGTGGGGTTTTCGGCGCTGGATGCGAGGGAACTGGGGCTGGAGACGGTAGTGTTGCCGGAGGCGTGCCGGGCGATTGATCTGGCGGGTTCGGCCAGTGAGATGAAGGCGAGGCTGCGCGCAGCCGGTGCGGTGGAGGCGCGGCTGTGAGGGGTGCGGATATACTCGGGGCATGATGGGGGCGGTTCGGTTCTTGTGGAATATAACGCGCGGCCACCGGTTGCGGCCGTGGAGGAGCGAGCTGCTGAAGTGGCGGATCGAGACGTATTCGGGAATTCCCGCGGAGACGCTGGACCGTCGCGCAGTGATGGATTTTCTTTGGCATGAGCGCAAGGGCCTGAAGCGATTTCTGGCCTGGACCAATGAGATGGACGGTTATCGCAGACAAGCGATTCGGGCACAGCATCATCAGGAGCAGCGTTGAGATACGGGTTTTGGCGGGTAGCGTTGGCTGGCCGGGTGGCGGTGCTGGTGGTTCTGGGAGTGATGGCGTGCGGAGCAGCGCGGGCGCAGGAGCCGTTTCCGGGCGAGCCGCCGCCGGGCGCGAAGGTGCATCATCCACGCTTCCCGGAAAGGATGTTGCCGCCGCAGGGGGATCCGGGCATACCGACGCTGAAGGTGACGAGCAACCTGGTGCTGGTGCCGACGCTGGTGGAGCAGCCGGACGGGCGGACGGTGTACGACCTGAAGGCCAACGATTTCACGGTGCTGGACAACGGAATTCCACAGAGGGTGCACCTGGACAGCGACATGGACCTGGCGCCGGTGTCGATGGTGGTGTGCGTACAGCGTGGGCGCGACGCCCCGATGGTGCAAGAGGAGATTGCGCAACTGGGGCCGCTGCTACGGTTGTTTGTGGGCGGCGGGAACGGAGATGTGGCGCTGGTGGAGTTTGATTCGAGGCCGGTGTATCTGGATGCGTTTTCTCCGGATCTGGCGCCGGTGGAGAATGATCTGGCGAACATGCAGCCGGGCGACGGCGGCGCGGCGATCATGGATGCGGTGGGATTCTCACTGGATTTGCTGGCGCAGCAGCCGGCGGACCACAGGAAGATTCTGCTGCTGGTGAGCGAGTCGCGGGATCACGGCAGCGTGCATGTGACGATTCCGTCTCTGGTGCAACGGATTGGGGAGAGCAACACGCTGGTGCTGAGCCTGATTTTTTCTCCAGCGCGGGCCGAGCTGGGTTTTGGCTGGCGGCACGGTGGAGGATTTCATGGGGACTCGGGGAACCTGCTGGCGCCGCTGCTGATGGCGTACAACGCGATGCGGAAGAATGTTCCGCGGTCACTGGTGGAGATGAGCGGCGGCGAGTATGCGGATTTCTCGCGGGACAAGCGCTTTCAGATGGACGTGGTGCAGCTGGCGAACGATGCCCTGAACCGCTACCTGCTGAGTTTTCATCCGAATAACCTGACTGCCGGGCTGCATCACCTGAAGGTGATGGTGAATATCAGCGAGAAGGCCAGAGTGATCTACCGGACGAGCTATTGGGCTCCGGGGCCGAGCGGTTGAAGGGCTGGACATGGCGCGAGAACCAGCAACGCTGCAATCGAAAAACGAGAGGAGAAGCTGGAATGGGTGAAGTGGTGCGATTGAAGGCGAGCGATGGGCACGAACTGGATGGATATGTGGCGCGTCCGGCGGGTGAGCCGGTGGCCGGGCTGGTGGTAGTGCAGGAGATTTTTGGAGTGAACGCGCATATCCGCTCGGTGGCGG
>JAJZJJ010000234.1 GCA_021810175.1 Acidobacteriota bacterium
ACTGTTCCTCACCGGCACAGCCGTCGGCATGGAGCCGGTCGTTCGCGTCGATCACCGGCCCGTCGGCGGCGGCGTCATCGGCCCCATAGCGCGAGAGTTGCGTCGCCTCTATTTCGAGGCGGCCCATGGACGGCTCCCTGCATACCGCAAATGGCTCGTTCCCGCCCTCGCTCCGCCTCTCGAAGCGGAAACCCACGCCGTTGCAGCCAGCGAAGCCGGTTGCTGATCCGCCCTCCCCGTTCATCTGAGTGCTGTGATCTGCTTCCGTCGAAAGGAGGAAGGCAATGCTGGCAACAACGCAGGAAAGCGCCTACGACATCGCGCTGGCCAATTTCGACGCCGCGGCCGATGCGCTGGATCTCAGTCAGGATATTCGCGACCTCATTCGATATCCGGAAAGGGTCCTCACCGTCTCCGTTCCCGTCCGCATGGACAACGGTCACATTCGCCACTTCGAGGCGCATCGCGTCCAGCACAGCTCCGTTCGCGGTCCCGCGAAAGGCGGCATTCGCTACCATCCCCAGGTCACCCTCGACGAGGTGAAGGCTCTGGCCACGTGGATGACGTGGAAGTGCGCCGTCGTCAACATCCCCTTCGGCGGCGCAAAGGGCGGCGTCACCTGCGATCCCAAACAAATGTCCCCGGGCGAGCTGGAGCGCATGACCCGCCGCTATACCAGCGCCATCCTGCCCCTCATCGGTCCTGACCAGGACATTCCCGCGCCCGACGTCTACACCAGCGCGCAGACTATGGCCTGGGTCATGGATACCTACTCCGCCATGAAAGGCCATCCCGTCCCCGGCGTCGTCACGGGCAAACCCGTCAGCCTCGGAGGGTCCCTGGGACGGGCCGAGGCAACCGGCCGCGGCCTTTTCTACACCGTTCAGAGTGCCTGCGACCACCTCGGTATCTCCCTCGCGGGCGCAAAGGCCGTCGTTCAGGGCTTCGGCAACGTCGGATCAGTCGCTGCACAGTCTCTGCACCTGGCCGGCGTCATCCTCATCGCGGTCAACGATTCGACAGGGGGCGTCTACAACCCCAAAGGGCTCGACATCCCCAGCCTCATCCGCTTCAAATCCCGCAACGGCCGCGTCCAGGGATTCCCGGACAGCGAGCCGATCGGCCCCGAGGATCTCCTGCGCCTGAAGTGCGACATCCTCGTCCCCGCCGCGCTCGAGAACACCATCCACGCCCGCAATGCCGCGGCCATCGACGCCAGAATCCTCGCCGAGGGCGCCAACGGACCCGTCACTCCCGACGCCGACAAGATTCTCCAGGAGCACGGCGTGTTCGTCATTCCCGATATCCTCTGCAACGCCGGAGGCGTGACCGTCTCTTACTTTGAATGGGTGCAGGACGAGCAGCATCTCTTCTGGGAGGTGCAGGATGTCTACGATCGCCTCGAACGCGTCATGAAAACCGCCTTCCGTGACGTCCTCACCATCCATCAGGACCGAAAAATCCCCATGCGCCTCGCCGCCAACATGCTCGGCATCGGCCGCGTAGCCGAAGCCGCCAGGCTGCGCGGCCTCTTTCCCTGAACCGGGCGCAACACCTCGGATCCAACCCTCCAGCCGCCTTTCCAAAGCAGCTATAGTGTCAACAAGATGCGCAGTCGTCTTTTCTGGGTCATCATTCCTGCCGGAGCTTTACTGGCCATTCTCCCTCTTCTGCTCAGGGGGCCTTCCTGTGGCGACGACTTCCAGTTCCACCTGCGCAACTGGCTTGAGGTCGGCGCTCAGTGGAAACAGGGCGTCCTGCTGCCTCGCTGGGACTTCACCTCCACATGGAATTCCGGCGAGCCTCGATTCGTCTTCTATCCGCCGCTCTCGTGGTCGCTCGGCGCGCTCCTCGGGCTCATCCTGCCCTGGGCCGCGGTTCCAGCCGCATTCATCTGGCTCACTCTCTGCGCCTGCGGATCCACGATGTACCGGCTGGCCCGCGAATGGACCGGCGCAACCGGCGCGCTCGTCGCTTCCTGCTTCTTCATGGTGAATCCCTACATGCTTTTCACCTTTATGGAGCGCACGGCTTTCGCTGAGTTCCTGGCCGCTGCGTGGATTCCCCTGCTCCTGCTGGCGATTCTGCGGCCCCGCATTTCCATTCCCGGCATTGCCATCCCCGTCGCTTTACTCTGGCTCACCAACGACCCCGCGGCCGTCATGGGCTGCTATTCCCTCGCCCTGCTGGCCCTCGTGCGCGTCGCCTGGCTCTGGGCTGCGCGCCACCAGCGCCGCCAGGCGATCATGGATGCCGCGCGCGCGACGATTGGCGTCTGCCTCGGCCTGGCCCTCTCCGGCTTCTATCTCATTCCCGCCATCGTGGAACAGGGCTGGGTTCACATCATCCTCGAGGACGTCCCCCAAACCAGCTATCCCAATAACTTCCTCTTCGGACACGTCGGCAGCGTCTCGCACGTCGCAATTCTCCACCGAGTTTCGCTGTCTTCCATTGCGCTCATTCTTCTCATCGCCGCATTCGCCGCCTTTGCCATGATCCGCCGCGGAGCCTCCGCACCCAGCGATCGCGACGAATGGCGCAGGCTGGCCCTAATCGCACTCCTCATCCTTGCTGGCGCACTCTCTTTTCTGCTGACCTCCGTCAGCGCGCCCCTGTGGCGCTTGACCCCCGAGCTCAAATTCCTGCAGTTTCCCTGGCGGTTTGACGCCGTGCTCGGCTCGATTGCCGCCACACTCCTGGCCCTGGCCTTCAAACCGACAACCCGCTTCCTGCCACGCGGACTGGCGATCCTTGCCTCAACGGCTCTGCTGGTAAGCCTCATCGGAGGCGCCGTCGGCAACCGCATCTTCCGCCAATACTGCGGCCCATCCAACAGCGTATCGAGCATTCTCTTCACCTTCGAGCGCGGCGTCACCCACGACCCGACCGATGAATACACCCCGCTCACTTCCCTTTCGTCCACCATCGGCCACAACAATCCGCCCGCGTGGATCGCCGACGCACCCGGAAACCCTCCCCCGCAAACTGCTGTGGCTCCTGATCTGGTCTCGCTGAAAACCCGTCTTCACTTCACCGTCACCAGCCCCAGGCCCGCCTATTTCGTCATCAACCTCCGCAACTATCCGGCATGGCGCGTGACCCTCAACGGAAACCCCGTCACGCACCTCCCGCATCGGACGGACGGCCTCATTGTTGTGCCCATTCCGGCCGGCAAATCCGTCATCAGCATCCGCTACGCCGTAACTCCGGATTTGATTGCCGGATCAATTCTCACTCTTCTCGCAGCGGCACTCCTGCTGGCAATCCGGAAGACCCGCTGGCTGGCAGCCGAACTCCCCGATCACGCAATGGCGAAGGCGTAGCCCGCGACCCTGGTCCGCAGAATGGCCACTTCGGGTGCAGAAATATGCTGCCAGCCGCAGCCTGTCTCAGAGATTTCGAAAGCTCGCTCGACCAGCCCGGTCAGGTGTGCTGTCTGCGCGGTATGCTACTGAAGAATTCGATCAATGGAACTTAAAGGTCGCCGTGTACGATCCCTGCCGTTTCTCTCACTGCGTCAGCTATCCGCATGAGTTCGGTGAGCAAATGCCTCGCTCGCTCAGTTTGACTCATCACCGCCAAACACCCCGAGGAGATGGAATGACTCGAAAAACCGGTGGCTTGCTAAAGGTGTGGCTGCAGGCACTATCGTGCCTCATCGTCGCGAACCTCGCTGTCGCCTACGGACAGCAGCCCGCAACCCATCCGGACCTCGTCCTGAGCGAGCAGCAAACTTCCGCAGCCGAAATCTTTCATCTCTCCACCGGGACCCTGCGCATCAAGCCCTGCGGCCATGACATCGTCCGCGTTACGTACGTGACCGGATCGTCCATCCCCGGCCTCAGCAATCCCGCACTGTCCGATTCCGCCTGCCCAACCGCACCGTTTTCCGTCTACGACGCCGGCCCGTCCATCGAGATCGTCACGGGAACTCTGCGCGTCGACGTCGACAAAAACAGCTCGGCCGTCAGCTTCAGCCGCTATGGCAGGCCGATGCTCGCTGAGACAAGCTGGCCATTTCCCCGCCGAATCATTCCCACCGTCACGGATGGTCAGGCCGTGCACTCCGCTTCAGTCTGGTTTGCCCTGCATCCCCAGGAACGCCTCTACGGTCTGGGCCAGCATCAGACCGGCCTGCTCAATGAGCGAAACACCCAGCTCATCCTCTCCCAGGACAACACCAACATCTCCATTCCCTTCTTTCTTTCCTCCAGAGGTTACGGAGTGCTGTGGAACAGCGCTTCCGTCACCGACTGGAACAACCGCTTTCGCCAGGTCGTCACCTTCCAGTCGAATGACGACGACGCCGTCGATTACTACTACATTGGCGGTCCCTCCTTTGACAAAATCATCGCCGGATATCGCCGGCTGAGCGGCCAGGTTCCTCTCTTCCCGCGCTGGGCTTACGGATACTGGCAGTCTCGGCTCGCCTACGCAAGCCGAAAGCAGTTGCTTGGCGTCGCCGCAAAGTATCGCGCCCTCCACATTCCGCTCGACAACGTCGTCCTCGACGCCGGATGGGAGACCGAGTTTGGCTCCCGCGTCTTCAATTCCAACTACCCGGACCCTGCATCGATGGTCCAGCGCCTGCACGATGAGCATGTCCATCTCATGGTTTCCATCTGGCCGCTCTTTCAGCCAAACAGCAGGAATTTCCAGGAACTCGAGTCCCACGGCTATTTCGTGACGCTCGGCCCCCATCACCTGCCCTCCTACATGCCCGGCGCACGCCTCTACGACGCTTTCAGTCCCGGCGCACGCCGCATGTACTGGCATCAGGTAAAAAAGTCGCTCTACGACATCGGCGTGGACGCCTACTGGATGGACTCGACCGAGCCTGCCGACCTATACGCCGAAGAACACGGACCCATGCTCGCAGGCGCCAAAACCGCCCTCGGCAATGGCTCGAAGTACGCCAATATGTTCCCCCTGATGACCACCACCGCGATCTATGACGGGCTGCGCCGCCAGCCCGGCAACAAGCGCGTATTCATCCTCACCCGCTCCGCTTTTACCGGAATGCAGCGCAACGCGGTCTCCGTCTGGTCAGGAGATACCACTACCACCTTTGATGCCCTCCGGCGGCAGATCCCCGCGGCTCTCAACTACTCCATGAGCGGCCTGCCCTACTGGACCAGCGACATCGGCGGCTTTGTCGGCGACAACGCCAGCAATCCCGCCTTCCGCCAACTCTTTGTCCGCTGGTTCGAGTTCGGCGCCTTTTGCCCCATCTTCCGCGCTCACGGAGCACGTCCTCAGAACGAGCTGTGGTCGTACGGCGCACGCGCTCAGAAAATTCTCACCCTCTACGACCGTCTCCGCTATCGCCTGATGCCCTACATCTACACCATGGCCGCTCGGACCACCTTCGACAGCTACACGCCCATGCGCGCCCTGGTATTCGATTTCCCATCCGATCCCAGAGCCGTGGGCATCAGCAACGAATATATGTTCGGACCCTCGATCCTGGTCGCTCCCGTCACTCGCCAGGGCGCAAGGTCCCGCAACGTCTACCTGCCCAAAGGAACCGACTGGTACGACTTCTGGACCGGCCAGCGCTATGCCGGAGGCCAGGTCATCCATCGGGCGGCTCCCCTCGGAACGCTGCCCCTGTACGTTCGTGCCGGCAGCATTCTCCCCATGGGTCCGGAAGAACAGTACACTGGTCAGCATCCGCATGCTCCCATCG
>JAJZJJ010000235.1 GCA_021810175.1 Acidobacteriota bacterium
CCTCGGCTACACCCACAATTTCTTCTTCGTCGCCTTCGTCTGCACCGACCACCATCCCAAACTCGTCCGCGCCCACATGATGCCACGCGACGACCTCGGCAACGACGACAGCGTCCAGGTCGTCCTCGACACCTTCCACGACCAGCGCCGCGCCTTCTCCTTCAGCAGCAACCCCCTCGGCATCCAGGCCGACGCCCTTTACAGCGAACAGGACGGCTACGACAACTCCTTCAACACCGTCTGGGACACCTTCGCCCGCCGCACCCCCACCGGCTACGTCGTCCTCTTCCGCATTCCCTTCACCAGCCTCTACTTCGCCAAAGCCGCTCCCGGACAGATGCGCACCTGGGGCATCATCCTCGGCCGCAACATCTCCCACCTCAATCAGTCCGACTTCTGGCCCGCCATCCACCACAACATCGCCGGCTTCCTCTCCCAGGACATCGCCGTCGATGGCATGGCCAACGTCGCCCGCGGCGGCAACATCCAGGTCCAGCCCTACTCCCTCGCCCGCAATTACAGCCAGCTCGACCTCGTCGATCCCAACAACCCCTTCATCCAAACCAAACCCATCCAGAACTTCACCGGCGTCGAAGCCAAATTCATTCTCCACAACAGCCTCGTCCTCGATACCACCCTCGACCCCGACTTCAGCCAGGTCGGCGTCGACAATCCCGCCTCACCCAATCAGCGCTTCCCACCCTACTTCCCCGAAGTCCGCCCCTTCTTCATCGAAAACAGCAGCTATTTCCAGACCCCCGTCAACCTCTACTACACCGACAACATCGTCACCCCCCAGTACGGCGCGCGCCTTACCGGCAAGCTCGGACACTGGGCCATGGGCATCCTCGGCGTCGACGACCGCAGTCCCGGCCAGGCCGTCCCCGCCTCCAGCCCCGATTACGGCACCCGTGCCCACGACTACGTCGCCCGCATCAATCACGATGTCGGCTCCCTCTCCGACGTCGGAGTCATCTACGCCGACCGCCAGTATCTCGGCTCCTTCAATCGCGCCGGCGGCGTCGATTACCGCCTCCGCGTCGGCCACGGATGGACTTTCACCGGCCAGGGCATCGCCTCCCAGACCAAAAACCTCAGCAACTCCACCCCCGGCGAACAGGACTGCCTCGGCTACAACCTCTATTGCAGCGGCCAGGCCTGGACCCAGTCCGCCAGCTACTCCGACCTCCACCGCAACCTCTGGCTCAACTACAACGACACCGCCGCCGGATTCGTCACCGACACCGGCTTCTTCAGCCGCCCCGATGTCCGCAAACCCAGCGGCAGTTTCAGCTACACCTTCTGCCCCAGCCACGGCCGCATTCTCTCCTTTGGCCCCGGCATCTACGCCGAACGCATCTGGGACCACAACGGCATCCCCCTCAGCCTCTACGTCCACCCCTCCTGGAACATGAACTTCGCCGGCAGCACCTCCCTCTATGCCAGCTTCTCCCTCGGCCAGACCCGCCTCCGCCCCATCGACTACTCCGCCTTCTCCACCAACGTCGAGTACCACGACCACAGCGAGAACGTCAGCCTCTACTCCGCTCCCGTCCCCTGGCTCACCCTCAACGGCGGCTACTCCCAGGGAACCACCGTCAACTACGCCCCGCCCAACGGCGATGGCCCCGGCCCCGTCGCATATCTCACCCCCCGCCTCGGACTCAATTTCAAGCTCTTCAACGGCGTCGATCTCCAGAACAGCTATCGCTTCACCCGTTTCTCCACCCTTGCCACCAACGGCCTCGTCTATGACAATCACCAGGTGATTACTCGCTGGAATTACCAGTTCACCAAAGCCACTTCCGTCAACTTCATCGGCCAGTACATCGCCACCCTGCCCAATACCCGCTATACCGGCCTTACCAACTCCAAAACCCTCTTCGCCGACGCCCTCTTCACTTACATGCCCCACCCCGGCACGGCCCTCTATCTTGGCTACATCGGCAACTTCGCGAATATCAGCCCCTCGCTCTGCACCCGTCTGCCCAACGGCTCCTGCAATCCCGCCGACCCCATCCTCGCCCCCACCGGCTCCATCACCAGCGACGGCAAAAACCTCTACATGAAGGTCTCCTACCTCTTCCACTTCTGATCCCCACGTATGAATGCGGAAGCTGTGCCCTCCGTCGTGAACAAAGGGGCCAGGAACTTTCCCGAAGTGTATACTTCGAGGTCGCCCGAAGCTCGCTGGCCTGCGCCAGCTCCGGCGCCGAACGCGCAGGTTCTCAACTGCTGCCTGTCCCGCAACCGGAGATTTTCCGATGCCTTTCCGCACCATCATCGAGCCCTTCCGCATCAAGAGTGTCGAGCCCATCCACTGGACCACACGCGCCCAGCGCGAGCAGGTCCTCGCCGCAGCCCACTTCAACGTCTTCCTGCTTCCCGCGGATGACGTGCTCATCGACCTGCTGACCGACTCCGGGACCGGCGCCATGTCCACGCACCAGTGGGCCGCCATGATGGAAGGCGATGAGAGCTATGCCGGCAGTCGCAGCTTCGACCACTTCCGCGATTCCATTCAGTCCATCTTCGGGTACAGGAGCGTGATCCCAACCCATCAGGGCCGCGCCGCTGAACGCATTCTCTTTAGTGTCTGCTGTAAGAAAGGCGACATCGTCCCCAACAACACCCATTTCGATACAACGCGCGCCAACATTGAATTCGCCGGCGCTGAAGCCGTTGACCTTCTCTGCGCCGAAGGGCGCCAACCCTCAGTCGACGCGCCCTTCAAAGGCAACATGGATGTCGCTGCCCTCGAAAATCTCATTCAGCGATCCGGCCGCGATCGCATTCCCCTTGTGATGCTCACGGTGACAAACAATTCCGGTGGTGGCCAGCCCGTCTCCATGGAAAACGTCCGCCAGGTCAGCGCCGTCTGCCGCCGGCACGGTATCCCACTCTACTTTGACGCCTGCCGCTTTGCCGAAAACTCATGGTTCATTAAGCTCCGTGAGCCCGGCTACCAGGACAAGACCCCCATCGAAGTCGCCCGGGAGATGTTTGCCTGTGGCGACGGCTGCACCATGTCCGCCAAGAAGGACGGCATGGCCAACATCGGCGGCTTCCTCTGCACCAACGACGACAGGATTGCCCAGCAGGAAAAGGATCTGCTTATACTCACCGAAGGCTATCCCACCTATGGCGGCCTCGCCGGACGCGATCTCGAAGCCATCGCCGTCGGCGTGCAGGAGGCGCTGCACGAGGATTACCTTCGCTATCGCATCGCTTCAACCGCCTATCTCGGCAATCACATCGCGGCCGCCGGGGTGCCCATCGTACAGCCGCCCGGCGGCCATGCCATCTACATCGACGCACGCGCCTTTCTTCCCAATATCCCTCCAAAACAGTTTCCCGGCGTCGCGCTTGCCTGCGAGTTATACCTTGAAGGTGGAGTTCGTTCGGTCGAAATCGGCACACTGATGTTTGCCGACGCCGCGCAAATGGATCTCGTGCGCCTCGCCATTCCGCGCCGCGTCTACACGCAGAGCCATGTGGATTACCTGGTTGAAGTGGTGCTGGAAGTCTGGAAAAGACGCGAAAGGATTCGCGGCATGCGCCTGACCCACGAAGCGCCGTTCCTGCGCCATTTCACCGCCCGCCTCGAACCGCTGCCCGCGCATTGACGACATTCCGGAGAATGGTTTCGCCGATATGCGGGCTGTGCTTTTCGGCTGGCTGAACCTGCGCAGGCAGATCGCCGGGCAAATAACCGCGTCTCTGATTGATTCTGGCCCCGGCCGCTGGTGAAAGCCGCCGGGACCAGCCGAACTACTGGATGATGTTCAGAGTGAAATTCGCGGTTTGGGTTGAGGTCGAACCACCAGAAGCCGAACCTGAGGCAGTACTGCTTGCAGTGACGGTCACGACGTGTTGACCCAGTGGGCTCTGACTGAAAACAGTGCCGCAACCAATGGCGCCGCCAACCAGCATAAGGCCAATCAACCCCAGGAGCAGCATGCCGCGAGCCCCGGACGTGAGAGAGCGACGGCGCCATCCGGCCAGTCCACCAAGAAGGATTGCAGGAAGCAACAGAATGGACGCTGGAGTGAATCCGCTCCCGGTTCCAGTTCTGTTCTCGGCAATCGTCGCCGTGCCACTTGCGCTTGTGGTGATCGTGAGCGTTGAGGTCTGGACCTTATCTGAACCGTCTGCCGTCAGACTTGCCGGCACGAAGGTGCAGGTGGCGCCCGCCGGCAGACCGGAGCAGGAAAAATCAACTGTGCCGGCATATCCGCCATACGGAGTGAACGTAAAGGTTGTAGTGGCCGACTCCCCCGCAACTACAGTCACCTTCGATGGATTCACGGCGAGCGTGTACCCCGGGGTTCCGGTGCCGCCGCCAATATCCCCATCCTGGTTGATACCGGTAAAGATGTTGTTGAATCCAACGAACGCAGTGGAGTTCGAACTCAGAGCCTTGGCTCTGGCCTCCAGGTTCGCTTGCTGCAGCAACTGCGTGACCGTGTAGGAGGTGTTGTTATCAAGACCAACCGATGTGCCGTCTCCCGCGACATTGTAGGTCTTTGCCCCGGTCCCGGTGCTCGAAACATTGAAACCGAAGGTGCTCGCTACCGTCGAGCCGGCAAGGCTCGAATTCGTCACGTACGTCGCCAGCGCGCCTGCCATCACCTGCGCATTCATTTTCGGCGCTCCCTTGATCTTGAAGAACGTTTGGAAGAGAGCTGCGACATCCGCATTTGTCTTGCCGGTCAGGTTGTTGCTGCTGTTCGCTCCATACAGCCAGGGGAAACCGTCTGCCAGCCAGCTTGCGAGATTGGTGGCGCTGGGGCCACCGTTCATGTCGTCGATCAGAGCTTGTCCATTCTTGTTGTTCCAGTAGCCGATGGTCGCCGTGTCTCCCGTCTGAAGCGGAACGCCATCGGTTATGGTGATCGGACAAGCCGTTGCCATCACGCCATTCGTATCGGTTACCTCAACGCTGAAGCTGCCGCTTGCCGTCGGAGTGCCGGTGACCGCGCCGTTTGTCGGGCTCAGCTGCAGGCCGGCGGGCAGCGTACCGATGATGGAGTAAATATAAGGAACCATTCCGCCCGAAACCGTCATCGGACCGGAGTTAAAAGCTGCGTTCACCGCACCTGCTTTCATAGCCGCACAGGTGACCGCAAGCGGCGCCTCAATGGTGATGGGGCAAGCGGCTCCCGTCGCACCGTCCGCGTCCGTCACCATCACGGCGAAGGTACCAGCGGTCGTCGGCGTGCCTGTGACCGCGCCGGTTGCCCGGTTCAGCGTCAGACCGGTGGGCAGCGTACCAAGGATGGAGTAAGTATAAGGAGCCGTCCCGCCTGAAACCGTCATCGGTCCGGAGTTGAACGTTGCGCCCACTTCCCCTGTCTTCACCAAAGCACAGGTGACAGAGGGCCCAGGCTTGATCGTGATGGGGCATGCGGTTGCCGTACCACCGTCCGCGTCCGTCACCTCCACGGAGAAGGTGCCAGCGGCCGTCGGCGTGCCGGTGACCGCGCCGGTTGTCGAGTTCAGCGTCAGGCCGGCGGGCAGCGTGCCGATAATGGAGTAAGTATAAGGAGCCGTCCCGCCTGAAACCGTCATCGGTCCGGAGTTGAACGTTGCGCCCACTTCACCTGTCTTCACCAAAGCACAGGTCACCGAGAGTGACGTCTCGATGGTGATGGGGCACGCGGTGTCTGTGCCCTCTT
>JAJZJJ010000236.1 GCA_021810175.1 Acidobacteriota bacterium
CACCAGCAGGTTCCGCGTCAGCGTCGTGATCCACGTCTCAAAGCTTCCCCGCGCCGCATCAAACGATTTCAGATTTCCGTAAACCTTCAGAAAAACATCCTGGGTCAGATCCTCGGCGTCGCTCGCCGACCCCGTAAACCGGTAGCACAGCGCATATACCCTCCGGTGATGAACCTTCACTAGCTCGGTCCATGCGCCCGAATCCCCATCGATGCACCGCTGCACCACCACGTGCATGGTCGCTTCCATCGCTCTCGGATCAGATGCGGAATGCAGCATCGCCTCGGCCGTTCGTTCCGTCTGCCCGGTCTTTCCACCCAGGCGGCTGTGAGACTGCGCCCGCTTCGTGCTCTCAGGCCAGAAGCTCATGTTCCGCAAATCCCAGGTCAACGTGCTCATGCAGCCTCTTACGCAGATGGCTGCCGATTGGTTCCAGAATTCCCTTACGGGCCTTCTCAGAACAAAGTTGTCTATACCGATCTTTGCCTATTTTCCCGGCGCCCTGCAAAGAAAAAGCGCTCAACCCCATGGCAAAGCGCTTCTTCTTAAACAAGTTACCCTAAGAAACCGCTCAGTTCTGGTCCGGCAGGTAGTCCCGTGACACCGGATTCTCATACAGCGAGTAATCCCGCGTCACCACTATCAGGCCGCTCGGCGTCACAAAATAATTCTTCCGGTCTTCTTCCTGGTCATAGCCGATCACTGTTCCCTCCGGCAGGTGCACGTCGCGGTCAATGATAGCCCGCCGGATCCGGCAGTGTCGCCCGATATTCACGTGCGTAAACACAATGCTGCTCTCCAGCTCCGAATACGAGTTCACACGCACATCCTGCGAAAGCACGCTGTTGCGCACAAGCGCGCCGGAAATAATGCACCCGCCCGATACAATCGAATTCACAGCGCTGCCCGTCCGCCCCGGCTCCCCAAATACAAACTTCGCCGGGGGATACTGCCTCACCCGCGTCCGGATCGGCCATCCCTTGTCATACAGGTTGAATATCGGCGAAATCGACGCCACGTCCATATTCGCGTCGTAATAAGCGTCCAGCGTGCCCACATCCCGCCAGTACAGCGCTTCCTGCTTGTTCTCGTCCACAAAGTTGTAGGCGTAGATCTTGTACTTGTCCAGGATGTCCGGCAGAATGTTGTGCCCGAAATCGTGCTTCGAATTCGGATTCTCCGCATCCTTCATCAGCGCCGGCAGCAGCACATCCGTGTTGAACAGGTAGATCCCCATCGAGGCATCCACCATCTGCGAATTCCAAGGTGAGCGCAGCTCCGTCGTCTTCGGCTTCTCGACAAACCCCCGCACTTCCCCGCTGCGCGCCACATCCACCACCCCGAACCGCGATACTTCATCCGGACGAATCTGCAGCGTCGCAAGCGTCACGTCCGCGCCCGAGGCATTATGCTGCTCCAGCATCTTGCCGTAGTCCATCTTGTAAATGTGATCGCCGGACAGAATCAGCACGTGCTTCGGCTGTTCCGAGCCAATCGAATAAATATTCTGGTACACCGCATCCGCCGTCCCCATGTACCAGTTCGCGCTCACACGCTGCATCGGCGGAAGAATCTCAATAAACTCCCCCAGCTCCTGCGCCACCACACCAGACCACCCCTCGCGGATGTGCCGGTTCAACGACAGCGCCTTGTACTGCGTCAGGATGTAAACCCGATGCAAACCGCTGTTGATGCAATTGGAAAGAGTGATGTCGATAATGCGGTATTGCCCCCCAAATGGCACCGCAGGTTTTGCTCGATCACGGGTCAGCGGAAACAGCCGTTCGCCCGCCCCTCCTGCCAAAAGCACTCCCAGCGTATCCTTCATATCGGGCCCTCCCCCTTTGGTTGCAGACTGCTACCCCATTGCATCAGGCAGATTCAATTCCCCCGCCTGCGCGCCTGGTTCCTGATCGCGCCGAATCTTAACACAGCTGCATCAACACGTGACGTAGCCGCTACATTTCCGGCTCTTCGCCTTCTACCGCGATTCGCAGCGACCGCAGGAAATGCACGTCCTGCGCCGTGAATGCACCACTGCCTTCGCCCTCGGCTCCAGCTTCTCCTTCCTGCTTTCCATCCGCTGTCTCCACTTCGTTCAGCCCAATCGTCGCTTCCAGCATCAACAGCACGTCGAATCCGTGATCCCGTATCTGCTGCACAACACCCGCAATCTGCTCCGAGTCCGAAATGCTGTCGTGGATGGCTTCTCCAAGACGTTGAATGAGCTGCCGTAGTGTCTGATCCAAAACAAACCTCGCTTCTTCCTGCGGCGGTGACAACTACCGCCACCCGCCTATACCTTAACTCCTGCGTGCAACGCCCGCCACGCGCCAGCCGCCTTCCTGTTCGCAACAAGAGCATCTTAGCGTCCCGGATTTACAACACGGTAGCTCCGAAAACACCTCATTCCGACAACTCCGCCCTTGCTTTGCGATGCCTGCATATGCAGAGTCCAACTGAAAATGCTCTAAACTTTTTTTATGGAAGCAAATCGCGTCGGTCGCACCGTGGGCATAGGCACTCGCCTCCTCGGGCGAGTCTTGCGCGATAAGACCGCAGAAACTGCGGCCCGCACCACGGCCCACGTCGAAAAACAAGCCCCCGTCTACAAAGAACGCGGCCGCCGCCTCGGCGAAGGCTCACGGCGCTTCGGCCACGCCGTCTGGACTCCCTTCGCCCACGCCTCGCGCATCCTCTGGCTGGAAATTACCGGGCTCTTCTTCGGCGTCTTCACCGTCTTCTTCGGCGGCAACGTCTGGCGCCTGCGCGACGACTGGGCAGGCGGCCCATCCCATCATCGCTTCATTCTCTACGCCTTCATCACCCTCATCTTCTTCTACTTCACCGTCAGCTCTTTCATTCGCGTCAGCCGGCATAGCCGCGCCCACCGCAAGAACCGATAGAAGCCGCACCCCGTCAACTGCTGCGCGCAAATTCTCTTCTTGCTAAACTTTTCAGTTCCCCATGGCCGACTCGCCCAAACACGTTTACACCTCCGCCGACCTCGAAACCCTCAACTTCGATCCTGACCGCGACCTCGGCTTTCCCGGCGAATACCCCTTCACCCGCGGCATCCAGCCCACCATGTACCGCGGCCGCCTCTGGACCATGCGCCAGTACGCCGGCATGGGCGACGCCGAGGAAAGCAACCGCCGCTACAAATTCCTCCTCGCCAACGGCACCGCAGGCCTCTCCGTCGCATTCGACCTGCCCACCCAGATCGGCTACGACTCCGACGCCCCCATGGCCCTCGGCGAAGTCGGCAAGGTCGGCGTCGCCATCGACTCCATCGAAGACATGCAGCGCCTCTTCGACGGCATCCCCCTCGACAAAATCTCCACGTCAATGACCATCAACGCCACGGCCTCTATCCTGCTAGCCCTCTACGTCGTCGCCGCCAAACGCGCCGGGGCAGACATCGGCAAGCTCTCCGGCACCGTCCAGAACGACGTCCTCAAGGAATACATCGCCCGCGGCACCTACATCTATCCCGTCCGCCACGCCCTCCGCATCATCACCGACATGTTCGCCTGGGCCAACGAAAACACCCCCGAATGGAACACCATCTCCATCTCCGGCTACCACATGCGAGAAGCCGGCTGCACCGCCGCGCAGGAAGTCGCCTTCACCCTCGCCAACGGCGCCACCTATGTCGAAGCCGCGCTCGCCGCCGGCCTCGACATCGATCGCATCGCGCCGCGCCTTTCCTTCTTCTTCAACGCCCATAACAATTTCCTTGAGGAAGTCGCCAAGTTCCGCTGCGCCCGCCGCGTCTGGGCCAAAACCATGCGCGAGCGCTTCGGCGCGCAAAATCCGCGCTCCTGGATGCTGCGCTTCCACACCCAGACCGCCGGCTCCACGCTCACCGCGCAGCAGCCGGAAAACAACATCGTCCGCACCGCCCTGCAGGCCCTCGCCGCCGTCCTCGGCGGCTCGCAGTCGCTCCACACCAACGGATTCGACGAAGCCCTCGCCCTGCCCACCGAGGAAGCCGCGCGCACCGCCCTCCGTACCCAGCAGATCATCGCCTACGAATCCGGCGTCGCACAAACCATCGACCCCTTCGCCGGCTCCTGGTACATCGAGTCCCTCACCACCTCGCTCGAAAATCAGGTCGACGAAATCCAGCATCAGATCGCTCGCCACGGCGGCATGCTCTCCGCCATCGAGAAAGGCTGGGTCCAGTCAGAAATCCAGAATGCCGCCTACGAATACCAGCGCGCCGTCGACTCCGGCGCCGCCACCGTCGTCGGCGTCAACCGCTTCACCCGCGACAATGAACCCGGCGTCCCCATCCAGCGCATCGACGAGAGCCTCGAACGCAAACAGGTCGAGCGCGTCCGGGCCCTCCGCGCCCGCCGCGACGCAGCCCGCTGGCAATCCTCTCTCGACCGCGTCCGCGAAGCAGCCCGCAGCGCCCAAAACCTCATGCCCACCATCCTCGAAGCCGTCGAAAGCCACGCCACCGTAGGCGAAATCGCCTCCGCCATGCGCGAAATCTTTGGCGAATACGAAGAATCCATCGTTATCTGAAAGGCTCACTGACCTGGACTGTCCACCTCCGCCTCGCCGACAAGCGCACCGGACCGAACGGCGAATCTGGCGCTCTCCAGCACTGAAAAGGAGTACGAATTGAGCGATACAAACAACGGCGCATCGGTGCCGGATCTGCAGAACGAACAACTGGAAATGACGCCTCAGACGGCTATGGAATTACAACGTCTGAATTTGGCCGTGCTGGTCGATATACGCCAGAAATTTGAGCTGGAGATCCAGGGTGAAATTCCGGGCGCATGCTTTCTGCCGCTCTTTCAGTTCAAGCGCATGCTCGGGCACACGTTGAGCCAGCTCGAGCAGGATGCTCTCGACGAAGATATTCCCGACCTGCACGATATTCAGCACTTTCTCGCAATGATCAACAACATGCACCACTCCAAGGACCTGATCCTCGTATGCGTCTGCAACAGCGGGCATCGTAGCCTGAATGCGGCGCGGCTGCTTCGGTTGCTCGGCTACGAACATTCCTTCTCGCTTGCCGGTGGCTTTCTCGCGCTGGACGAGTTGCTGACGGGTCAGCAGGAAACCCAGGAAAGCTCCCCCAGCCGGTCATCCTAAGCGACCAGACCAATCACCGGGCGCCCGCCGGGTGCACCATTCAATCCCGCCGTTGGCTTGAGTGGGATTTGACGCCGGGTGCCCCACATTTCGCGAAGCGAAGTGTGGGCCAAATCGATGCGAAGCATCGACCCGTTTTTAGCTCTGTCTCCACGCCCTCACTCCCCCCATCTATACTTCTCCCGACAAAACCTCCTCTCCCGGAGCCCACATGAAACTCCTCGCCACCCTCCTGCTTCTCACCGCCGTCGCCTCCGCGCAAAGCGCCAAACCTCACGCCGCCCAGCAGGCCACCACTGCCGCCAACGCTCCCCATAAGGACTCCAGCTACATCGGCCCCCACGGCACCGCCTACGTCACCCGCGTCGTCCCCATCCCCAAGGACATCAGCCCGCAGGCCCAGGCATTCCTCGCCCAGCGCCAGTCCGACGCCCAGCAGCACCAGACCATCGCCCAGCAGCGCCACGAAACCAACGTCTGGCAAGCCCACGCCGGCAAAGTCTCCCTCGAACTCTACCCTGCCAACCTTTCTAAAAGCACCATCG
>JAJZJJ010000237.1 GCA_021810175.1 Acidobacteriota bacterium
CCGCGTGGCGCTGGCGTCCAAGGGCGCGCTGCGGGCGGTGCTGAAGGCGACGGGAAAGATGGCGCACTCGGCGTATCCGGAGCTGGGCGAGAGCGCGACGCACAAGCTGGTGCGGGCGATGGCGAAAATGCTGGAGATTCAGCTGCCGCAGCTGGAGGATGTGGGGCCGAGCACGCTGAACATCGGACTGATGAGCGGCGGGCGCGCGCCGAATGTGATTGCCGATCAGGCGGAGGCGCATGTGCTGGTGCGGCTGGTGGGCGATTCGGCGGAGACGCGGCGGGCCATTGAGCAGGCCGCGGAGGGACTGGCGGCGGTGGACTTCACGCTGGAGATTCCGTTCCGGCGGCTGCGTTCGGTGGAGGGCGTGCCGACGATGGTGGCGGCGTTCACGACCGATGTGCCGTGGCTGGGGAACTGGGGCGAGCCGGTGCTGCTGGGGCCGGGGTCGATCCACGTAGCGCACACGCCGCATGAGAAGCTGGCGAAGCGGGAGCTGCTGGAGGCGGTGGAGCTGTATGTGGATGTGGCGCGGAAGCTGATGGCCGGGTGATGGGCCGGCAGGGGTAAAGCGGGCAGGGATAAGACGGCCAGGGATGAAGCGGCCAGAGCCGTTGCTCGATTGCCGGAATCCTGCAATCCGCTGCGGCTGCTAGGCTGGATGGATGGCGGAGTCGATCAGCACTTCCTCTGAAAACCGCAACAACCTTGATCGTGCAGCTTCCTCGTATCTGCGGACGGCGATGCATCAGCCGGTTTACTGGCAGGAGTGGGGGGCGGAGGCGTTTGCGCTGGCGCAGCGGCTGGACCGGCCGGTGCTGCTGGATGTGGGCGCGGTGTGGTGCCACTGGTGCCATGTGATGGATCGCGAGTCGTATGAGGACGCGGCGCTGGCGGCGAAGATCAACGAGCATTTTGTGGCGATTAAGGTGGACCGCGACGAGCGTCCGGATGTGGATGCGCGGTACCAGACGGCGGTGCAGGCGATCAGCGGGCAGGGCGGGTGGCCGCTGACGGCGATTCTAACGCCGGATGGGCGGCCGTTTTTCGCGGGCACGTATTTTCCGCGGGAGGAGCGGTACGGGCGGCCCGGCTTTGAGCGGGTGCTGCTGACGCTGGCCGATGCGTGGAAGACGCGGCGCGACGAGGTGCTGGAGTCGGCGAAGAGCGTGATTGAGGCCATCGAGCATAGCGAGACGTTTTCGGCGCGCGGCGAGGGGCTGTCGCTGACGATCGTGGACAAGCTGGTGGAGAGCGCGGTGGGGCAGTTCGACGCGCAGAACGGCGGGTTTGGGTCGCACCCGAAATTTCCGCATCCCTCGGCGCTGGATTTGCTGATCGACGTGGCGGCGCGGACAGGCGACGAAGCGGCGAAGATGGCGGCGACGGTGACGCTGCAACGGATGGCGCGGGGCGGCGTCTACGACCAGCTGGGCGGCGGCTTTCATCGCTATTCGGTGGACGAGCGGTGGGTGGTGCCGCATTTCGAGAAGATGCTGTACGACAATGCCGGCCTGCTGGCGAATTACGTACACGCCTTCCAGACCTTTGTGGAGCCGGAGTTTGCCTCGACGGCGCGGGACATCATGCGCTGGATGAACGAGTGGCTGACGGATCACGAGCGGGGCGGGTTTTATGCGTCGCAGGACGCGGATATTTCGCTGGACGACGACGGCGACTACTTTACGTGGACGCGGGCCGAAGCGGCGGCGGTGCTGACGGACGCGGAGATGGGGATCGCGGGGCCGTTCTACGACATTGGCGATCTGGGCGATATGCACCACAATCCGGCGAAGAACGTGCTGTACCGGCGCTACGCCGTGGAGGAGATTGCGAAGCGGGCGGGGCTGAGCCTGGCCGAGGTGGTGCGCACCATCCAGCAGGTGCGGGACAAGCTGTACCAGGCGCGGCTGCAGCGGCCCACGCCGTTTGTGGACAAGACCCTCTACACGGGCTGGAACGCCATGGCGGTGAGCGCGTATCTGGAGGCGGGGCGAGTGCTGGATATGGAAGCGCCGCGGGTGTTCGCGCTGCGGACGCTGGACCGGATGCTGCGCGAGGGATGGGACCGTCGGCGCGGGCTGCTGCACGTGATCGCCTACGCGGAGCAGGCGGGATCGGCGCGGCCGGTGGCGGGCGTGCTGGACGACTACGCGCTGACGGCCAATGCGTGCGTGGATGCGTGGCAGGCGAGCGGTGAGATCCGGTACTACGAGGCCGCGATGGAGCTGGCCGGGGCGATGGTGGAGCGGTTCCATGATGACGGAAATGGAGCGGGGGGCGGCGGATTTTTCGATACGGAGAAGAACGCGGCGGACAGGCTGGGAGCGCTGGCGGCGCGGCGGAAGCCGACCCAGGACGCGCCGACTCCGGCGGGGAATTCGACGGCGGCGACGGTGCTGCTGCGGCTGGAGGCGCTGAGCGGGCGAAAGGACTTCAGGGAGATCGCGGAGGGAACGCTGGCGGCGTTCGCGGGGCTGATTGGGCACTACGGGCTGTACGCCGGCAGCTATGCGCTGGCGCTGGAGCGGCTGCTGCTGCCTCCGGTGCAGGTGACGATTGTGGGCGAGGGGCCGATGGTCCGGCAGCTGGCGGCCATCGCGCAGGCGCGGTTCGCGGTGAACAAGTCGGTGGTGACGCTGGGCGCGGCGCAGGTGGAGCATCTGCCGCCGGTGCTGGCGGAGACGCTGCCAAATCTGCCGGGCGCGGGCGAACGGCCGGTGGCGCTGGTGTGCCGGGGGACGAGCTGCATGCCGCCGGCGGAGTCGGCCGAGGAGCTGATTCAGCAGATCAATTCGGAAGTGTGAGGGCGGGCGGCTGGTTTTGTGGGGTCGCCCTCAGGTGTACGCGGTTCTCAAACCCATGGCATGCTCCCGAATGTCCCGCCGTCTATTCTGGCTTCTCAGGAAACAGGCCCGGCATCCAGCGCGGGGCGAGCGCGGCAGGGAAGGCAAGCCGGAGCGGCGCGCGCGGATTGTCCGAAGCGAGGACTTCCTTTTGCAGGAGAGCAGAGACGATGCGGCGGGCCTGACGTTCGCCGGTGCCGACCACGGTATCCGCGTCGCCTCGGGGCAGTTCACCGCGATAAAGCACCGCCTCCAGGATGCTTCCGGATTTAGCTGGAAGCAGGCCCAGGCGGATTTCCTCCTCTGCCCAGAGCAGTATGCGCGTTCGCAGGCGGCTCGGCTGCATCAGGCCTTCCATGAAGTCGACCTGATCGATGCAGACGGTGAGGAAGAACCGCGTGAATTCGGCAAGCGCCTCTTCGCTTAAGTTGCCGCGGCCGTCGAGGTCATTGCGACGGGTCATGTCGCAGTTGGCAAGCAGTCCCTTGTAGCGCTGAACGTTACGCGCAAGGCCGCGGGCGACGGACCAGACTGCGCCCGTTTCAAGCCTGCCGAGCAGCATTGCATGCGACATCAGCCGCGCGACGCGGCCGTTGCCGTCGAGGAAGGGATGCATCCAGAGAAGACGATGATGCGCGGCGGCGGTGGAAATGATCCAGTCGGCCTTGCCGAGATGGCCGTAGACTTCCTCGAAGCGTTTCAGGAAGCGGGGCAGGGCGCCCGGGCTGATGGCGATGTGATGGCCCACCTGAACGTCGCGCTGGCGGAATTCGCCGGGAAGCACGCGGACGCGTTCCTTCGTCGCGGGATCTTCGACAAAGAGCAGGTCCTCCGGCAGGAGTTCGCAGAAGCGGCGGTGAATTTCCGTTATGCTTTCGGCTCTGATCGCGTCGGCGCCCTGAAGGCCGCCGTTATCGATCCACTTCTGGACGGTGATGTGCGCTCTGGCTTCCAGCTGCAGGTTGCGCTTGTGCCGGTTCGTGCTGTAGTCGCTTTTGAGCGCGCGCTCGATGTCCACCGGGTGGGTGTCGTGGCCCTCGATGAGGTTCGAATAATAGCAGTTCATCGCGCGCACGAGGTCGGCAAGCGAGGCCAGAAGAGCAGGGGGAAGGCTGCTGCGGAATCCCGCCGACTTCTGGGTGAGGTCAAGAGCGAGGTCCGTCAGCGCCCCGCGATGGCGCGAGGTGTCTGGAATGAACAGCGGCTCCATCAGCGATGGATGCTCGCCTCGGTCTTCCACTTTTGTGTCCGCTTCCATGTCCGCGCGATTCGTAATGCAAGTACCTGTATACCACTGCGTTGCAGGATTTCAAGCCCGATACAGGCTGCCTGGACGTCCGGATAAAAGACCGGATCCGAGAGATTTGGATTTATCTGGGAAGGAGGTTGGAGGCGGCTTCGTACCAGCGCATGGTTTCGCGATCATGAGGTGAGCTTCGCCACGCCGCACCGACGCTACCAGCGGAAACGGCCATTCATTGACGACTGAACATTCGGAATGGCTCCGGAATCTGGTGCGCCCGGAGAGATTCGAACTCCCGACCTAATGCTCCGGAGGCATTCGCTCTATCCAGCTGAGCTACGGGCGCACGAGTTTCAGGATACTACAGATGGCCGGGGCGAGCCGAGCGGGGACAGGGCGTGGTGCGGAGCCGGATTCGGGGCTGGCCGAGGGGGCTCCCGGAATGGTGTGAGCGGGGGGAGATCGCCATCCTGCTATGTAGTGCGCTACAATCGGGCGAACCAAAACATCCTTGTGCGCGTAGTCTCTGCTGGCGGCATAAGGCGGCCCGTCCCCTAAACATCCTTCCGATTCGAGGGCAGACACGACAATGGGCGATTTTCTTCAGGACCTGAAGTATTCACTCCGGATGCTGATTTCCAGCCCGGCCTTCACCATTACGGCGATTGCAGCGCTGGCGCTGGGCATTGGAGCAAACACCGCCATCTTCACGGTGGTGGACAACGTGCTGCTGAAGCCGCTGACCTACCCGCATCCGAACCGGATTGTGCAGTTCATGAACACGGAAGGCGGCGGCAAGAGCCCATCGGCTTCGCCGGTGAACTTCAATGACTGGAAGAGCCAGACGAAGGTGTTTGAGAACGTTGCGGCCTTCGACTTCCGGGGGCCGGGCTTCAATCTGACGGGGCCGGTGCCGGAGCAGATTCACGGGCTGCATGTTTCGGAGGCGTACTTCAGGCTATTCGGCGCGCCGGTGATTCTGGGGCGGACGTTCACGGCGCAGGAGGATTCGCCGAACGGCGGGCATGTGACGGTGCTGAGCTACGGGCTGTGGCAGCAGAAGTTCGGGGGCGATCCGCACATTGTGGGCAAGGCGATCACGCTGAACGGCGAGCCGTACACGATTGTGGGCGTGATCGGGAAGTCGTTTGAGACGCCTTCGCATGCGGCTTTGTGGGTGCCGTTCCAGATCGATCCGAACAGCACGAACCTGGGGCACTATTTCTTTGTCGCCGGGCGGCTGCGGCCGGGGGTGACGCTGGCGCAGGCGAATGCGCAGCTGAAGCTGGCGGCGGATCAGTACCGGCTGCTGCATCCGCAGGATATGGGGCCGAAGGGCGGTTTTGCCGTACAGCCGCTGCGGGATTCGATTGTGGCGGGCGCGCGGACGTCGCTGCTGATCCTGCTGGGCGCGGTGGGCTTTGTGCTGCTGATTGCGTGCGCGAATGTGGCGAATCTGCTGCTGGTGCGGGCGACGGGACGGAAGCGGGAGTTTGCGATTCGGGCGGCGATGGGGGCGGGACGGATGCGGATCGTCCGGCAGCTGCTGACGGAAAGCGTTGTGCTG
>JAJZJJ010000238.1 GCA_021810175.1 Acidobacteriota bacterium
CGGGTGCGAACGTCGGACTTGAGCTCCAGGCGATCCCACCCTGGCACGTTCGGGCGGCTCCGCGGCGGCCGGCCTGAAGCTCCCTGGCGATCACCGCCGACCATCGGACAGCCATTCGACCTGGACCCCGGCACGCTCGGCAGCCGAGAACTCCGGGTCGCCAGTCAGCACCGGGCAGCCGAGCCGCTTGGCTGCCGCGGCGGCGAACGCGTAAGCGTAGCTGAGCCCGCCGGCCTTCAAGGAGGCCGCGACTCGAACCAGGGTGTGGTCGATGGGCACGAACTGGATGGATATGTGGCGCGTCCGGCGGGTGAGCCGGTGGCCGGGCTGGTGGTAGTGCAGGAGATTTTTGGAGTGAACGCGCATATCCGCTCGGTGGCGGATGGATGGGCGAAGGATGGGTTTCTGGCGGTGGCTCCGGCGCTGTTTGACCGCGTGGAGCGGGGCGTGGATTTGCAGTACAGCGGCGCTGACATGGAGAAGGCGCGGTCGTTCATCCCGAAGCTGAATATGGAAAAGAGTCTGATGGATATAGCGGCGGCGCTGCAATGGGTGAGAGCGCAGACGGGGAAGAAGTGCGGCGTGGTGGGCTACTGCTTTGGTGGATCGCTGGCGTGGCTGGCGTCGACGCGGCAGAAGGCAGACGCGGCAGTGGGTTATTACGGCGGGCAGATTGCGCGGCATCTGGGCGAGAGTCCCGAGTGCCCGGTGATGCTGCACTTTGGAAAGCTGGACAAGCATATTCCGCAGACGGATGTGGACGCGATTGAGCAGGCCCATCCGGAGGTGCGGGTTTTCCGGTACGAGGCGGACCATGGGTTCAACTGCGATGCGCGGGCGAGCTATGATGCGGCTTCGGCGAAGGTGGCTCGGGAGAGGTCACTGGAGTTTTTTAGAAAGCAACTGGGAGCGGAGTAGCTTTTAGCTCTTAGCTTCCGGCTTTCAGCTGAGAAGCTTTCCGGCGGTGGCCTTGTTGTGCGGATTGGTTTCTGTCTGCGGAGTCCTTCACAGACAGCGCATCGTCTTTTGGGTTTGAGCATCGAAACAGGAAGATCGACCAGGAGACTCGATAGAGACGGCATGCCGAAGGCCGAGGCGGAAGAGGCGAATTCTCTGAAAGACATAACAGAACAGAGCACGGGGCCGAAGGTGTCGAAGCGGCTGGATTTTTCGCATGCGTGGCGTGCGCTGCGGCACAGGAATTTCCGGCTGTATTTTGGCGGGCAAAGCATCTCGCTGATCGGCACGTGGATGACGCGCGTGGCGACGGCGTGGCTGGTGTACCGGCTGACGCATTCGGCGCTGCTACTGGGCGCGGTGAGTTTTTCCGGGCAGATTCCGGCGTTTCTGCTGGCCCCATTTGCGGGCGTGGTGGTGGATCGCGTGGACCGGCGGACGGTGCTGATCTGCACGCAGGCGCTGGCGATGGTGCAGTCGCTGATGCTGGCGGCACTGACGCTGACGAACCGGATTACGATTCCCGAGATATTTGCGCTGGCGGCGTTCCAGGGCATGATTAATGCGTTCGATATGCCTGGGCGGCAGTCGTTCATGGTGCAGATGGTGGAGTCGCGGAACGATCTGCAGAACGCGATTGCGATCAACTCGTCGATGGTGAACCTGGCGCGACTGCTAGGGCCGTCGCTGGCGGGCATGATTATCGCGGCCAGCAGCGAAGGTTACTGCTTTCTGATTGACGGGGTGAGCTATACGGCGGTGATTGCGTCGTTGCTGCTGATGCGGATCCACAGGGCGGAAGTGAAGCGGCACGCGGCCTCGATGCTGGAGCAACTGCACGAGGGGTGGTCGTATGTGTCGAAATCCGTGCCGATTCGCGGGATTCTGACGCTGTTTGCGATTGTGAACCTGATGGGATGGCCGTTTGTCGTGCTGATGCCCATTTTTGCGGTGCAGGTGCTGCACGGCGGGCCAAACACGATGGGGCTGCTGATGGGCTCGGTGGGCGTGGGAGCGCTGATTTCGGCGCTGGCGCTGGTGGTGCGGAAGTCGGTGCGTGGGCTGACACGAGTGCTTCCGATGGCGGCGGCGATTTTCGGCTGCGGGCTGATTGCGTTCGGGTTTTCGCGAGCGATGTGGTTGAGCACGCTGCTGATGCTGGTGGCCGGCTACGGGATGCTGCAGGGACTGACGGCGACGAACACGGTGATTCAGACGCTGGTGGACGAGAAGATGCGCGGGCGGGTGATGAGCTACTACACGGCAGCATTTGTGGGGACGGCGCCGTTCGGGAGCCTGCTGGCCGGGGCGATGGCGCATTGGATTGGCGCGCCGGTGACGGTGATGATCAACGGCTCGGTGTGCATTCTGGGCGCGGCATGGTTCTGGTCGCAGTTACCGAAGATTCGAAGGGACATGCGGCCGATTTACGAGCGGCTGGGGATCATTCCGCCGCCGCCGGAAGTGGTGGTGGAGAGCGCGGGGAGGCAATAGGCGGGGGATCTTCGCCGGGAGCGATTCCGGGGCAGTAAAGCGGCTGAGGGGGAAGGATTTGGAGCTTTGGGGCGTGTGCGAAGATGGCTCTCAAAAGCCTTTGATGTTACTCTTAACTCAGACACTTAGGAAGTGTATCGCTACTGAAATTGAACAGGAGTACGCACCCCCGTGCTGGAATCAGCCAAGAAACAGGAAATTATCTCGCAGTATCGCACTCATGATGGCGACACCGGGAGCCCCCAGGTCCAGATCGCAATCCTGAGCGAACGCATCGGCGAGCTGACCGAGCATTTCAAGACGCATGCGAAGGATCACTCTTCGCGCCGTGGCCTCTTGAAGCTGGTGAGCAAGCGCCGCCGGCTGCTTGACTATCTCAAGCAGCATGACGCAGACCGCTACCGTGAAGTCATCGGCAAGCTGGGCATCCGTAAGTAGGTAAAGCGGAATCACTTGTCCCCTGCGCGCACGCGATACGGAACACCGGGAGGGGATGGGGCAATCAGGATGGCGGTGAGCAATGCCGCCGCCTCAATTGCATTGGAAGTCAATCTCGATTCTGCCCCATCGGCCTTCCCTCGCCACGAGCCCATCCCCGGGCCGCGAACGAGTCGTGTCTGCCGCGCCATTCCCATCCCAATATCCTCCGCGCTCTTCCCGACAAGCCCAGACGGAATAGACCGCAGCGGAGTGACTTGTCTTGAAACGAGGAAACTATGAAACAGGAAATCACCGTCGAGTTGATTGGCGGTAAAAAATTGCATTTTGAAACAGGGCGCATGGCCAAGCAGGCTTCCGGCGCAGCGCTGGTGACCCAGGGAGAATCCGTGGTGCTGGCGACGGCTGTGGCCGCGCCCGATCCGAAGGAAGGGATCGACTTTTTCCCGCTGACGGTGGATTACCGCGAGTACGCGTATGCCGGCGGACGGATTCCGGGCGGGTTCATCAAACGTGAGGGACGTCCGAGCGAGCGCGAAATTCTGACGAGCCGCCAGATTGACCGTCCGATTCGCCCGCTGTTCCCGGAGGGTTTCCGGAACGAGACGCAGGTGATCGCGCTGGTGTTTTCTGCGGATAAAGAGAACGATCCGGATGTGGTGGCGATCAACGCGGCGAGTGCGGCGCTGGCGCTTTCGGATATCCCGTTTGGCGGGCCGGTTGGCGCGGTGCGCGTGGGCCGGGTGAACGGCGAGTTCGTGATCAATCCGTCGTATTCGGAGCGGCGCGACAGCACGATCAACATCACGGTTGTCGGCACGAAGAACGGCATTGTGATGATCGAGAGCGGGTCGAACGAGGTGGTCGAGGATGTGGTGGTGGATGCCATCGAGTTCGGGCACGCGGAGATCAAGAAGATTTGCGCAGCGATCGATGAGTTGGCGGCCAAGGCCGGCAAGCCGAAGCGCGCGGTAGCGGCTCCGGAGTTCGATACTGCCTATTTTGAGGCGTTGACGGCGAAGGTGGGCGCACGCCTGGCGGATGCACTCGATACGAAGGCGCATCCGAAGACGGAGAGCTATGCGCTGGTGAAGCAGATCAAGGACGAACTGGCGGCGGAGATTCCGGCGGATGACGATGCTGCTGCCGCAAAGAAGAAGCTGGGCCATTATTACGAACTGCTGCGGGAGAAGATCTTCCGTGAGCAGGTGACGAAGGATCGTATCCGGCCTGACCGGCGCGCGTTCGACGAGATTCGTCCGATCACGATTGAAGTGGGCGTGCTGCCCCGCACGCACGGCTCGGCGCTCTTCACCCGTGGTGAGACTCAGGCGCTGGTGACGGCGACGCTGGGCACGGGGGACGACTCGCAGCGGCTGGAGACGTTTGAAGGCGAACAGAAGAAGCGCTTCATGCTGCACTACAACTTCCCGCCGTTCTCAGTGGGTGAAGTGGGCCGCATGACCGGCGTGGGCCGCCGCGAAGTGGGCCACGGCGCACTGGCGGAGCGCGCGGTGAGCGCAGTGCTGCCGAGCGAGGATGAGTCGCCTTACGCGCTGCGCGTGGTGTCCGACATTCTGGAGTCGAACGGGTCGTCGTCGATGGCGTCGGTTTGCGGCGCCAGCCTGGCGCTGATGGATGCGGGTATTCCGCTGAAGGGCGCAGTAGCCGGCGTGGCGATGGGCCTGGTGAAGGAAGGCGAACAGTACGCGATCCTGACCGATATTGCGGGCGCAGAAGACCACTACGGCGACATGGACTTCAAGGTGGCCGGAACCCGCAAGGGCATTACGGCGCTGCAGATGGACATCAAGATTTCGGGCATCACCGGGCAGATTATGCGGGAGGCGCTCGAGCAGGCACGGCGTGGACGGATGTTCCTGCTGGACAAGATGGATGACGTGCTGGCGGCTCCGCGCGAGGAGAAGTCGAAGCACGCACCTCAGATCAGGACGATCCAGATTCCGACCGACAAGATTCGCGATCTGATCGGGCCGGGCGGCAAGACGATTCGCGGGATTATCGAGGCCACGGCGGTGAAGATCGACGTGGACGATACGGGTCGCGTGAATATTGCCTCCACGGACGAGGAGGGCCTGAAGAAGGCACTGGCGATGATCAACGATCTGACGGCGGTGCCGGAAGTGGGCAAGACATACCTGGGCAAAGTGGTGCGGCTGGCCGAGTTCGGCGCATTCGTGGAGATCTTCCCGGGGACGGATGGGCTGCTGCACATCAGCGAGATCGCCGAGCATCGCGTGAAGGAAGTGAAGGACGAGCTGCGCGAAGGCGACCAGGTGATGGTGAAGGTGCTGGGCGTGGAAGGCAACCGCATCAAGCTGTCCCGGAAGGCTGTGATTCGCGAACAGCGCCAGAAGCTGGGCTTGCCTGAGCCGGGCGCGGTAGGCGAAGTGGCCGCGGCGGCGGAAGAGGCGGCAGAGCCGGCACCGCGCGCGCCGCGGGAACGTGCTCCGAGGCGGGAGCGCGAAGATCGGCAGCCGGCATCGAACGCGAGCACGATCATGATTGAAGGCGGCGATGATTTCGACACCTTCAATGATGAGGAAGACGGCGAGGAGATCAACTACAATCGTGCGGATACGCCGAACAGCGCGCCCACGGGCGAGCGGCGTCCAGGGGGCGGATCAGGCCGCGGATCGGGTGGTCCTGGAGGGCGCGGACGGCGCCGCCGGGGTCGCGGGCGCGGACCGGGTTCGGGCGGCGGAAATCGCGGAAACCAGTAACCACTCAGCAGGGGCTGC
>JAJZJJ010000239.1 GCA_021810175.1 Acidobacteriota bacterium
CGAGCACTTCGATATGATCCGCAACTGGGTCGGCCAGATCGGCGACAGCGCCTTCTACAGCGCCGCCGACAAGTACGGCGTCGTTATCTGGCAGGACTTCTGGCTGGCCAATCCCTGGGACGGTCCCAACCCCAATAACGACGCGCTCTTCCTTGCCAATGCCCGGAATTATCTCCTCCGCATTCGCAATCATCCCTCCCTCGGCCTCTTCTGCGGCCGCAATGAAGGCTATCCCCCATCCCCCGTCGACGACTCCCTGCGCACCATGGTCGGCCGCCTCGTCCCCCACTCCCACTACATCTCCAGTTCCGCCGACGGACCCGTCAGCGGCCACGGCCCCTATCGGGTCGAGCCGCTTCCCTATTACTTCACCAACGCTCCCAAAATCTTCCACAGTGAGATGGGCTCCCCGAACATTCCCGAGATGGCCACTCTCGAACGGACCATGCCGAAGAAGGATCTTTGGCCGCAAAACAGCGTCTGGCCCCTCCACGACTTCCACGCCGGCAACGTCTTCACCAAAGTCATCGAAAAGGACTATGGCGGCGCCAACAACATTCAGCAGTGGGACAGCCTCGCCCAGTTCGTCGACTACAACGCCTATCGCGGCATGTTCGAAGGCAGCAACACCAACCGCGTAGGCCTCCTCATCTGGATGAGCCATCCCGCCTGGCCTTCCCTCCTCTGGCAAACCTACGACTACTTCTACGACACCGACGCCGGCTACTTCGGCGCGAAGAAAGGCGCCGAGCCCCTCCACATCCAGTGGAACGCCGCCACCAACGCCGTCGAAGTCGTCAATGACAGCGCCGGCAATCAAACCGGCCTCACCGCCAAAGCCGAAGTCATCAACCTCGACGGCAAAGTGAAATGGCAGCACTCCACCACCGTCAACAGCAACGAGGACAGCACCATCGATGCCTTCCCCATGCAGTTCCCCTCCGGCCTCTCAGAAACCCACTTCATCCGCCTCGAACTGCTGCGCAACGGCAAAATCGTCTCCCGCAACTTCTACCTGCGCGGCCTAAAACAGGGCGACTACACCGGCATCCGCCAGCTCGCAAAGGTCAAACTAAAACTCAAGACTCATGTAGAGCGCGTCGGCGATAAATGGGAACTGACCGCCGATCTGAAGAACGACGGCAAAGCTCCCGCGCTCATGGTGCGCATCAAAGTAGTCCGCTCGAAAACCGGCGACGAGATCCTCCCCGCCTTCATCGACAACAACTACATTGCGCTCATGCCCGGCGAAAAGCGCACCCTCCACGCCACCGTCCTCAATCAGGACACCCGCGGACAGAAACCAAAGCTCATTCTGGAGGGCTACAATGTGAAAAATCCCGGCACAGTGAAAGTAGACTGGCAGCGAAAATAGGCAGTCAACACCAGCGCGCCGAACCGCACCAATAGCAGAAGCACCCACTGAGGCGCAGCCGCCTGTGCCTCAGTGAAAATCATGCGATCGTAAATCGAGCGCCTGATCCGGCAACGCCCGCAGCCTTGTCGCCTTCACATGAATCACGTTGTCCTCATTCTGCAGCGGCCCTTCCACCAGCAGAAAGCGGCTGCGCGTAACCACCAGCCGATCGCGCTCATACAAATCCGGCGTAACAATCACATTGGCGATCCCCGTCTCATCTTCCATGGAAATGAAGATGAAGCCCTTCGCCGTGCCCGGCCTCTGCCGCGCAATCACGCAACCCGCCGTCCGAACAAACTCCCCATGGCGTCGCCCCTTCAGCTCTTCCGCCGACAAAATATTCTCGCGGCGCAGCTCACCTCGCCGGTAGTGCATCGGATGCCGGCCCACCGTCAGCCCTGTTCCCGCATAGTCGGCAACCAGCCGCTCCTCCACGCTCATCCGCGCCAGCGGCAGCGTCTCCGACTCGTCCCGCAGCCATTCGCTCTGCTGCCGCAGCAGCGGACCCTCCATCTTCCCCGCCCGCTCCACCTGCCACAGCGCATCGCGCCGATGCCGTATCCCGTCCAGCTGGTTCAGCGCTCCCGTCTGCGCCAGCCGCGTCAGGTCGCCGCGCGTTAGCGATGGCACCCGTTGCGCCAGATCCTCCGCCGAACGAAACAGCCCGCCCCTGCGCCGTTCCGCAACCAGCGCCTCCGCCGCCTGCCGCTTCAGGCCCTTCGCATAACCCAGACCAATGCGCAGTGCAGCACTCCCGTCCGCCTCATGCTCAATCGTGCATGCCCATTCGGAGAACTGCACATCCATCGGCTTCACCCGCAGCCCGTGCCGCTGAGCATCCTTCACCAGCACCGCCGGCGAATAGAACCCCATCGGCTGATTGTTGAGAATCGCGCAGGTAAACGCCGCCAGATACTTCACCTTGAAATACGCCGACGCATAGGCAATCAGCGCAAAACTCGCCGCATGAGATTCGGGAAATCCATACAGCGCAAACGAGCTGATGTTCTGCACAATGGTGTCCTGCGTCTTCGCGTCGATGCCGTTCGCCGTCATCCCCGCCCGCAGCTTGCCTTCCAGATTCTTCATCCGCTCCCACGATCGCCGCATCCCCACGGCGCGCCGCAGTTCGTCCGCCTCGCCCCCGCTAAAGTTCGCCACCACCATGGCCATCCGCAGCAGCTGCTCCTGAAACAGCGGCACGCCCAGCGTCCGCTCCAGCACCGGCTTCAGCGAAGGATGCGGATACGACACCGCCTCCTTTCCCTGTCTGCGCCGCATATACGGATGCATCATCTGCCCCACAATCGGACCAGGCCGAATGATCGCCACCTGCACCACCAGGTCGTAGAACCTTCGCGGAGAATTGCGCGGCAGCGAAGCCATCTGCGCCCGGCTCTCTACCTGAAACATCCCCACCGTATCCGCCTTCCGCAGCGCCTCATACACCTCATCGTCTTCCGGCAGCTGCGCCAGATCGATCTGCTCCCCGTAATGCTCCGGAATCAGCTCCAGGCAATCCTTCAGCACCGCCATCATGCCCAGCCCCAGCAGGTCCACCTTAATAATGCCCAGATCCGCGCAGTCTTCCTTGTCCCACTGCACCACCGTGCGCCCCGCCATTGAAGCGCGCTCCAGCGGAACCACGCGATTCAGCTGCCCCTCGCAAATCACCATGCCGCCCGAGTGCTGCCCCAGATGCCGCGGCAGATCCTGAATCCGCATCGACAGCTCCAGATACTTAGCAATCCGCGGATGCTGCATGTCGAACCCCGCATGATGAAACGAGTGCGCCATCGTGTCCGTGCTCCCGCGCCACTCCCACTGGCTCACCAAACTCGACAGCCGCCCCAGCGTGTCCTCGTCGAACCCCAGCGCCTTGCCCGTCTCGCGCGCCGCCGACTTGCCTCGATAAGTAATTACGTTGGCAGTCATCGCCGCGCCCAGCTCGCCATACCGCCGATACACATACTGAATCGCCTGCTCCCGCTTCTCTTCCGACGGCAGATCCAGATCGATGTCCGGCCACTCCCTGCGGCTCTCGCTCAGAAAGCGCTCGAAGAGCAGCTCCATCCCCACCGGATCGATAGCCGTAATCTCCAGCGCATAGCAAACCGCGGAGTTCGCCGCGCTCCCCCGGCCCTGCACCAGAATGCCGTTCCCTTTGCAGAACTGAATAATGTCCCAGACGATCAAAAAATATCCGGCAAATCCCAGCTTCGCAATCAGCGCCAGCTCATGCTCCACCTGCTTCCGGGCACGAGCCATCAGCCGCCGGTCGTTCTTCGGACCATAGCGCCGCTCCACCCCTTCGAGCGTCCGCCTGCGCAGAAAGCTGTCCATCGTCTCCCCTTCCGGCGTCGGATAGCGAGGAAATTCGTAACCGAGATCGCTCAGTTCAAAGCCCAGCCGCGAAGAAAGTTCAACCGTGTTCCCCACCGCCCCCGGAACATCGCGAAACAGCGCCGCCATCTCCCCGGCATTGCGCAGATGGCGCTGCTGATTCACCCCCAGCAGCCTTCCCGCCTGATCCAGCGGCACATGATGCCGTATCGCCGTGAACAGATCCAGCACCTCGCGATCGTACGCAGCCGCATAGCGGACGCCATTCGTCGCCAGCACCGGCAACCGCAGCGATCGCGCAATCCGGATCGCCGCCTGATTCCGCCACTCCTCTTCCCTCTCCTGATGGCGCTGCAGCTCGACGTACACATTCCCGCGCCCGAAGATCCGCACCAGGCCCTCCACCGCCTCGCGTCCCGCCGGCTCGCCGCCGCGCGCCAGCGCCGCCGCCAGCGGCCCCTCATCCCCTCCGGTCAGGCACACCAGCCCGCCCACATACTGCTCCAGATCCTCCACTCTCGCGGCGCCTGCGCACTTCCTGCTCTCCCGCATCTTGAACTGCGTGATCATCTGGCAGAGATTCTGGTATCCCTCGCGCGACGTGCACAGCAGCGGCACGCGCACCGGCTCCTCCTGGTGCTGGTGCGGCAGCCACGCGGCAGGCGTCAGCCGCTCTCCCAGGCTCGTCACCGCAATCTCCGCTCCCACATGCGCTCGTATCCCGCTACGCTTTGCGCTGGTATGAAATCGCGCCGAGCCATACACCCCGTTATGATCCAGCAGCGCCATCGCCGGCATATCGATTTCCGCCGCCCGCTCCATCAGCGACTCCGGCTGCGAGGCCGCCTGCAGAAAGCTGAAGGCGCTGGCGGCATGCAACTCTACGTAGCCTTCAGTCATACAGCGCCGCCATCCGCCACTCATCGCGCAGCACATCGCGCACCAGGCGGCAGCACAACGGCGAACGGTCCTCCGCCCGCGCCATCGCATCCCACTCCTCGCAGCCCCACAGCGACGCATTCCACCACTCGCCGCTCGTCAGCCACGGACCATAAGCGCGATCCACCCTGTAGCGCCTCTCCCGAAACACAAACGCCTTCGGCCGCCCCTCCGCCAGCGTCACACGCACTCTCTCCGCCGGACGCAGCCGCCGCGTTCCCGCTCGTGTCGATGCCGCCGCACCCACCGCTGCCTGTGTCGCTGCAACGGCCTGCGTTGCGGGTACGCTGAACGCCTCCATGCGAAATCCATCCGCTCGATGCGTATCCTCCAGCACCGCGCGGCCCGCATTCTCCTCGCCCACCATCGCGCGAATCCGCGCCAGTGTCACATCCAGCCGCGACGCCTCCGGCAGTTGCGGCGAAAACAACCCCATCTGCACCTTACTCGTGCTGCCCGGCTCCGCCCGCAGAGCCATCCCCACAATCGCAGCCGCTGGCGGATGCGCCTCCAGATCCAGTTGCAGCAGCTTCAGCCACAGCGCCCGCTCATTGCTGGGCAGCGCCGGCCGCACCGTGCGCACATGTTGCCCTCCACCTTCTTTCGTCATCTCCACTGTTACAGATTCCAGCGCCAGTACCCGCGCCGATGCCCGCATCGTCAGCTGCTCTAGCATTCGGTTCGCCGCAAACAGCAGCGCGTCCAGCGCCTCCACCGGAGCCTCCAGTTCCATCCGCTCCTCCAGCGCAAACGGCATCTCCTGCGGCTGCAGCAGATGCCGCCTTTCCCCGCGCGCCATTTGCCGCAGCCGTCCGCCCGCCTGCCCCATGCGTGCGATCAGCTCCTTTTCCGGCAGCGACGCCAGCATACCCAGCGTGCGAATCCCCCACAGCCCAAACACCTCCGCCTGCTCCTCGCTCATCTCCAGAACCGCCAGCGGCAGCTCG
>JAJZJJ010000240.1 GCA_021810175.1 Acidobacteriota bacterium
CCACCATGCCCACAAACGTCGAGAGCGTCACGCCGGCCGCCGCCAGCAGCATGGGAATGGTGCACGACCCGCGAATCGTCTGCAGCGCGCCCAGCCCCGTCGTAAACGCGCCCGCCGCCGCCACCAGACCGCTCTCCGGACTGCCCAGCCCGATGCCCAGCCCCAGCGACAGCGCAATCGCCGGCATGGAGTGCCACGCCACGGGCGGATTCCATTTCTTCCAGTCGAACAGCAGCGTTTCCCGCAGCAGCCTGCTTCTTTCCGGCACCGCCTCCGGCTTCGCCATGCTGGTTAGGATGACCCGCTCGTCGAATGCGTCCTCCGCCCCTGGCGCATCCTGCCCATTTCTGGCTATCCTGCTCAACGATACGGAGGTTCGGCGTGAACAAGGTCTGCGAAAGCGCGGCGGCGGCGGTGGCCGATATCCCCTCGGGCGCTACCCTCATGCTGGGCGGATTCGGACTCTGCGGCATTCCGGAAAACCTCATCGCCGCCCTCGTCGCCGAAAACGCGCGCCGCGGACTCACCGGCCTCCACACCATCAGCAACAACATGGGCGTCGATGGCTTTGGCATGGGCCTGATGCTGGAAGCCGGCATGATCGCCTCCCACACGGGCAGCTACGTGGGCGAAAACCGCCTGCTGGAGGAAAAAGTCCTCAAGGGCGAACTGGACCTGCGCCTCACCCCGCAGGGCACGCTGGCGGAACGCATCCGCGCCGGAGGGGCCGGTATTCCCGCCTTCTACACTCCGGCCGGCGTCGGCACCATCGTCGCCGAGGGCAAGGAGACCCGCGACTTCGACGGCAAAACCTACCTGCTGGAACGCTGGCTGCGCGCCGACTTCGCCCTCATCAAGGCCTGGAAGGGCGACCGCCAGGGCAATCTCGTCTACCGCAAAACCGCCCGCAACTTCAATCCCATGATGGCCACCGCCGCCCGCGTTGCCATTGCCGAGGTCGATGAGCTGGTTGAGCCGGGCGAGCTGGACCCGGACCACATCGTCACCCCCGGCGTTTACATCCAGCGCATCCTGCAGGCGTCCTGCGAAAAGCGCATCGAGCGCCGCACCGTCCGCGCCCGCTAAACCGGCTGGAGGCGGCCTCGCAGCCCTCGCCCTAAATTCTCTCCGGCCCGGCGCGCCCGTCACGATACACTCAAACTCGCATGAGTGAACACATCGTCGCGGCCCTGGGCCATTTCATCATTGCCGTTATTTCGGCCTCCGGCTACTGGGGCGTCGGGTTGCTGATGGCCATTGAATCGGCCTGCGTCCCCCTCCCCTCCGAAATCATCATGCCCTTCGCCGGCTATCTCTGCGGACCCCATGCCGCTCACGTCGCGCGGCTCAATCTCTTCTGGGTGGCCACCGCCGGAGCCATCGGCTGCAACATCGGCTCCGCGGTCGCCTACTGGATCGGCGCCTGGGGCGGCCCTCCCTTCATTGCCCGCTGGGGCCGCTTCGTCCTGCTCAGCCATCACGACCTGCGGCGGGCGGAGCACTTTTTCCAGCGCTTCGGCGGCATCACCGTCTTCGTCGGACGCCTGCTTCCCGTCATCCGCACCTTTATCGCCCTGCCGGCCGGAATCGCCCGCATGCCCCAGGGCCGCTTTCACCTCTACACCTTCCTCGGCTCCTGGCCGTGGTGTTTCGTGCTGGCATGGATCGGAATGCGCCTGGGGCAGGCCTGGGAGACCGATCCCCGTTTCAAAGCGGACTTCCATCGCTTCCACCTCGGGGTCGAAATCGTCGTCCTGATCGGCATCGTCTGGTTCGTCTGGAGCCACTGGAATAACCGCACCCGCCCCGATGAGGCATGACGCCGTTCAATGCCGGATTCGTGGCGTCCACCTATGGTAATTTGCGAAAATCTGCCGCAGGGGGCAGACTGACAGTTTGGTTCCAACATTTTCGGTCACCCATATCGGGCAGTGAAAGGCAGTGAGAATGGCAGCGGAAAAGGGTTCGGCGGTTCAGCCGGCAAAAGGAAAACTCGGAGTCATGGTCGTCGGCATGGGCGCCGTCGCCACCACTCTGATTGCAGGGGTTGAAGCAGTACGCAAAGGGCTGGCCAAGCCCATCGGTTCAGTCACGCAGATGGGAACCATCCGCCTGGGCAAGCGGACCGACAACCGCACCCCGCTGGTGAAGGAATTTGTCCCCCTCGCCGACCTGAACGACGTGGTTTTCACCGGCTGGGACATCTTCCCGGACAACATGTACGAAGCCGCAGCCCACGCTCAGGTCCTCGACCGCGATCACCTGGCCAGCATCCGGCCTTACCTGGAATCGATCAAGCCCATGCCGGCGGTCTTCGACCAGTACTATGTGAAGCGGCTCAACGGCACCCACGTGAAGCAGGGCAAGAGCAAGTGCGATCTGGCCCAGCAGGTCCGCGCGGATATCCAGAAGTTCCGCGCCACGGTGGACCGCGTGGTCGTCATCTGGTGCGGTTCCACTGAGATTTTTCTGGAGCCCACCGCCGTCCACGCCACCGTCGAGTCGTTCGAGAAGGGTCTGGTCGATAACGACCCCGCCATCGCGCCCTCGCAGATTTACGCCTATGCCGCCCTGAAGGAAGGCGTTCCCTTCGCCAACGGCGCGCCGAACCTGACCGTCGATCTGCCCTGCATGATCGAGCTTTCCCGGCAGACGGGCGCGCCCATCTGCGGCAAGGACTTCAAGACCGGCCAGACGCTGATCAAGACGGTGCTCTCGCCGGCCTTCAAGGCCCGCATGTTGGGCGTCAGCGGCTGGTACTCGACCAACATCCTCGGCAACCGCGACGGCGAGGTTCTCGACGACCCCGAATCCTTTAAGACCAAGGAAGAATCGAAGCTCGGCGTCCTCGACTACATCCTGCAGCCGGAGAAGTACCCCGACCTCTACGGCAACATCTACCACAAGGTCCGGATCAACTATTACCCCCCGCGCGGCGACAACAAGGAGGGCTGGGACAACATCGACATCTTCGGCTGGCTGGGCTATCCCATGCAGATCAAGGTCGATTTTCTCTGCCGCGACTCCATCCTGGCCGCGCCCATCGCGCTTGACCTGGTCCTCTTCCTCGACCTCGCCCAGCGCACTCCGGAGCTGCGCCACCTCGGCATTCAGGAGTGGCTGAGCTTCTACTTCAAGTCGCCGCAGTCCGCGCCCGGCCTCTACCCCGAGCACGATCTCTTCATCCAGTCCATGAAGCTCAAGAACACCCTGCGCCACATCATGGGCGAGGAACTGATCACCCACCTCGGACTCGAGTACTACGACTGAGGACTGGCCCTCAGGGCGAATGCGCTGCACGCAAAACGAGGCTCCTTCGGGAGCCTCGCTGCTTCACCCATTACCTTCGTTTGCCGGCAGGCGCGATTTTGCTTGTTTTCCTCCCGCCGTCTCCAGCACCCTGAAAATGAAGCCTGATCCAGGAGGACTCGCAATGTGCGGGTCCTTTTTGTTTCCGGCCGCAGATTTTTATGGACGGTCCCAGGACTGTCCCGCGGATCTTCCGCGGCGCCGCTCTTTCTCAGCCAGGGGTTTTCCGGTGCTTGCGCCCGCGACCCGCCGCGCCCGTCAACTCCGGCTCGCGGCCGTCTCTGATCAACGCACGGTCGTGAACGCGCAGACAGCCGCCAGCTGATCACAGACGGCCGCCAGCATCTGATTGAATCAGAACACGATAGCGGGGATTACCACGGTTACCCCCTCGCTAAAGCCTGTGTATTCAGTGGAATGGTCAAACAGACCCCACCCCCCTCACAAACCAACGGAAATCCGGGTCCGCGGGTCCAGATAATCCCGCAGCGCATCGCCGAGGAAGTTGAAGCAGAGCACGCACAGCGCCACCGCGATGGCCGGGAAAACCACCAGGTGCGGCGAATCGAACAGGAAGGGCCGCGCGTCGTTCAGCATCGCGCCCCAGCTCGGCGTGGGCGGCGGAACACCCAGCCCCAGGAAGCTCAGCGTGGCCGCCGCCAGAACCGCTCCGGCCATGCCCACCGCCGCCTGGACGATCAGCGGCTGCATCACGTTCGGCAGAATGTGCCGCAGCATGATGCGCAGATCGCTGGCCCCGATGGCGCGCGCCGCCTCCACGAACTCCCGTTCCCGCGCGGCCAGCACCTGCGCCCGGACCAGCCGTGCATAGCCGACCCATCCGCCGATGGAAAGCGCCAGGATCAGGTTCAGCATTCCCGGCCCCAGGAACGCCACAAACGCGATGGCCAGCAGAATGCCCGGCAAAGCCATAAAGGCGTTCATCAGGAAGGTGTTGATCGCCACATCCAGCCAGCCGCCGTAATAGCCGGCGATGCCGCCCATGATCAGCCCCGCGCCCAGCGACAGGCCCACCACGGACACCGCAACCGTGAGCGAAAGCCGCGCGCCCCAGATGATCCGCGACAGGATGTCCCGGCCCAGTTCGTCGGTGCCCATCCAGTGCGCCGCGCTCGGCCCCGCCAGCCGATGCATCAGATCCAGTGCCGAGGGATTATAAGGCGCGAGGATCGGCGCAAACAGCGCCATCACCGCAAAGATCACGAGCAGAATAATCCCGACGGCGGCCAGCGGCTGGCGGCGCAGTACGCTCCCCAGGCTCGGACGGTCGGCCGAAGGGGTCGCAACAACGGGCGAAGGACTGGAAGCGATGGTGCTCAAACCAATGGACCGTAAAGGGACCGAGGATGAATCGAAGCTGATTTCGATTGTGACCTCGCTTCGGCGCTGCGCAGTCGCGAAGTCGACGATCTGCCTGATCTTTATGGTACACATCGATGAAGTGAAGCCACGCTGACTTTTGGCTGGCCTCCAGGTGTGGAATGGCGTTCTGGACGAATCGCAATCGACCTGTGGCTGCTGCTCTTCTGGCAGTTGCCGTTGCTTTCCTGCCCCAGGCGTATGCCGCTGTGCCCACCGGCCAGGCGCAGCGAATCTTCCAGCTGACCAACCGGGATCGTCAGGCGCAGGGCCTGCCGGCTCTCAGATGGAACAGCGCCCTCGCCCAGGCGGCGGAAGCTCACCTGCGATGGATGGTCCAGGCAAAGCAGCTCTCGCATCAGTATCCAGGCGAGCCGCCGCTGCTGGAACGGGCTGCCCGGGCCGGTGCGCACTTCCGGGCCATTGCCGAGAACATTGCGATGGGGCCAGGAGCGAAGGCGATCAATCGAGGCTGGATGCACTCGCACCCGCATCGCAGAAACATCCTCGACCCGCGCATGGACGCTGTTGGAGTGGCGACAGCCGAAAGCGGCGGCTATCTCTACGCGGTCGAGGATTTCGCCGAGACGATCCCCGACCTGAATCCGCAGCAGGTGGAGCAGCAGGTGAAAAAGCTGCTGCGAGCCCAGGGTGTGGAGGTCTTCGAGCCGAACACGGAAGCCCGGCAGGCCTGCCGCATGACCCGAGGAATGCCGCGGGACAGCGGCCTGCGGCTCCTGGTGCGGTTCCAGACGCCGAATATCACCCAGTTGCCCAGCGGAGTCGTGGAACAGATTCGGAAGGGCGGATTTACGAAGGCTGCCGTCGGCGCCTGTTCGCCGGAAGGCGTCCAGGGCTTCACCACCTATCGCGTAGCCATCCTGTTCTACTGAGCCTGGTTCTACTGAGCCTGGTTCTGCCGAGTTTGGCGCCAACTGA